>NZ_JBEXHL010000030.1:0-132652 GCF_040607795.1 Amycolatopsis sp. NPDC005232
CGCCGGACTACGCCACATGACCCGAGACACCACCCGACCACTCACCCTGCTCGGCATCCACCCCTAAAACACCAACGACTTTGCCGGAACCCTGCTCGGGAGGGCGGGGGTTTGCCCGGCGATTCCCGGGGCCGGGCACAGTCCTGGGTGGCCGAAAGCTAGGTTTCCTCGCCATGGGGATCTTCAAAGCGTTGCCGGTCGTTGTCGTGGCCCTCGTGGCTGTCGGGTGCGGTTCAGGGGAGCCGCCGGCGCCGGTCACCCAGGCGCCGGTGAGCTCGTCACGAGTCGTGCCGCCTCCGGCGTTGGTGGTTTCCGCGGGGATCGTCGAGGCCGGGCTCGGGCATCGGGCATCGGTGCTGACGCTGACCAACAACGACGCCGAAGCGCACACGCTGAATGGCTATCCCACCGTGCGGATCCTCGACGGCACCGGGAAGCCGCTGGACGTCCAGGTGCACCACGGGGTCTCGTACTTCTCGCCGGATCCCGGGCCGAAGCCGTTCACCTTGGCACCGCACGAAAAGCTGCTGAGCGTGGTGTCGTGGTCGGCCACGGTGACCTCGGGTGACACGACGACCGGCGCCGCGGTGGGCGTGGTCGCGGCGCCGGGTGAGGCCGAGCAGACCGTGCCGCTCGAGACCGACCTCGGGACGACCGGGGAGATCACCGTGACGGCCTGGATGAAGGACCTCCCGAAGTAGGCCTCAGCCGAGGATTCGCCGCAGCCACGGTGCCCGCGCCGCGCGGGCCTGCACCGAAAGCGCCGCGTCCGGGGCCGAGCCGTCGAAGCCGTGGTAGGCGCCGGGCCAGACGTGCAGCTCGGCTTGGACGCCGGCCTGCCACAGGCGCGTGGCGTAGGTGACGACCTCGTCGCGGAAGGTTTCGGCGGTGCCGACGTCCAGGAAGGCCGGCGGGAGGCCCGACAGATCCGCAGCGCGGGCCGGGGCGGCGTAGGGCGAGACATCGGGGCCGCCGCGGGCGGAGCCGAGCAGGGCGGTCCAGCCGATGTCGTTGGCGGTGCGGTCCCAGACGCCGAGGCCTTCCATCTGGAACGACGACGGGGTGTCGTTGCGGTCGTCGAGCATCGGGTAGAGCAGGAGCTGGCCGAGCAGCGCCGGGCCGCCGCGGTCGCGCGAGAGCAGGGCCACGGCGGCCGCCAAGCCGCCGCCCGCGCTGGCGCCGCCGACGACCACGCGAGCGGCGTCGATGCCCAGCGAACCGGCGTGCTCGACTGTCCACTTCAGACCCGTGTAGCAGTCTTCGACCGGCGCGGGGTGCGGGTGTTCCGGGGCGACGCGGTAGTCGACCGAGGCGAACGCGAGGCCGAGCGAAACCGCGTACTCCTTGAGCACCAGCAGATCACGGCCGCGGTGCCCGCCGAGGATCATGCCGCCGCCGTGCATCCAGTAGAGCACCGGGGCGTCGGCGGTCACGTGGGTCGGGCGGCCGATGACGAGCGGCACGCCGTCGGCGTCCACTTCGGACAGCGTGACAGTGCCGTCGGCCGCAACGTCGGCCAGCGAGAGCTCACGCGTGGCGCGCTCCTCGCGCAGGGCCGGGATCGCGGCGGCCGAGTCGAGCGCCGGCCGCTCGGCCCGCATCTGCTCCAGCACCACCTCGAGTTCGGGGTCGAACGGCAGCGGCGGCCCCACCTGCGGACGGGTCGCGGTCATCTCGGTACCTCCCAGGACGTCGTGGCTCTCGCCTGATCATCCTGGCCCGGCCGGGCCTCGCGCCACCTCCGCCAGGTGGCGGGAAATCTGCGAGCCGAACGAGCCATGACGTCGGATGTCGAAAATTTGCGTAAGTCCGTCCGACTATTGCGATTTCCTGTCGGGAATTCGTATGATCCAGCTCACACACTGTCCCCACCAGTGCACCCGACCCCGACGAAAGGCGAGTGCTGCCCCGTGTCTCCCCTAGGTGTCTTCAGCGCGCCCGAAAAACGACGACCCACCTCGAGAAAGATCGCCGCGCTCGGCAGCGCCCTGCTCGCGGCCGCCGGCCTCACCGCCCTGACCGTGATCGCGGCTCCCGGCAGCCCGGCGACAGCCACTCCGAACGCCGCCGTCGCCGGCCGCGGCGCGACCGTCCCGTTCATCGAGCAGGAAGCCGAGAACGCCGCCACCAACGGCACCGTGATCGGCCCCGACCGCAGCGCCGGCACGCTCGCCGGCGAGGCGTCCGGCCGCAAGGCCGTCACCTTGACCGGCCAGGGCAAGTACGTCGAGTTCACCCTCAGTGCCCCGTCGAACTCGCTCGACTTCCGCTACAGCCTCCCCGACAGCGTCCAGGGCACCGGGATCAACGGCACGATCTCGGTCTACGTCAACGGCACCCACAACCGCGACCTGAACCTGACCTCCCGCTACGGCTGGTACTACGGCGGCTACCCCTTCAGCAACGACCCCGGCCAGGGCAAGGCGCACCACTTCTACGACGAGGTGCGCACCCTCTTCGGCACCAGCTACCCCGCCAGCACCAAGATCAAGCTGCAGATCGACGCCGGCGACGTGACCCCCGCGACCGTCGACCTCGCCGACTTCGAGCAGGTCGCCGCGCCCGCCGTGAAACCGGCCAACGCCGTGAGTGTCACCGACTACGGCGCCACCGCCGGCGACACGAGCGACGACGCGGGTGCGTTCGACGCCGCCGTGGCCGCCGCGAAGAGCCAGGGCAAACAGGTCTGGATCCCAGCGGGCTCGTTCACGCTCGACCACCACATCACCGTCGACCAGGTGACGATCCGCGGCGCCGGGCCGTGGTACTCCGAGCTGCACGGTGCCCGCGCGGGCATCTTCGGCAAGGGCGAGCCGGCCAGCTGCTCCACCCCGACGTACCCCGGCAACGCGGCGGTGCCCGGCAGCAGCGCGAACGTCGGGCTCTACGACTTCGCGATCATCGGCGACGTCCAGGCCCGGGTCGACTGCGACCAGTCCAACGCCATCGGCGGCGCGCTCGGCGGCGGTTCGGTCGTGCAGAACCTGTGGCTGCAGCACACGAAGGTCGGGCTCTGGCTCGACGGGCCGTTCGACGGGCTCACCGTGCGCGGCAACCGGATCCTCGACCAGACGGCCGACGGCCTCAACCTGCACCAGGGCATCAGCAACACGCTGGTGACGAACAACTTCCTGCGCAACACCGGAGACGACGGCCTCGCCATGTGGGCCGAGCACGACGCCGACCACCACAACACGTTCTCGTTCAACACGGTGCTGCTGCCGATCCTCGCGAACAACATCGCGATCTACGGCGGCCACGACAACACCGTGTCCGACAACGTGGTGGCCGACAACCAGGACCAGGGCGGCGGCATCCACGTGGCCAACCGGTTCAGCGCCGTGCCGCTCTCGGGCACCACCACCGTCACGCGCAACACCGCGATCCGCACCGGCGTGCTCGACTCCAACTGGCAGTTCGGCGTCGGCGCGCTGTGGTTCGACGGGCGCGACTCGGCCATCACCGGCCGCATCGACGTGGTGGACAACGACCTGCTCGACAACAACTACGAGGGCGTGCAGTTCATCGACGGCGCCACCACCGACGTGCACTTCGACGGCCTGCGGATCACCGGCGCGGGCACGTTCGCGTGGCAGCTGCAGTCCAAACCGAGCGGTACGGTCAAGAACGTCGTCGCGACGAACGTCGGCCGCGCGGGCGTCTACAACTGCATGGGCCCGGACGCGCTGACGGGCCTGGCCGACCAGGGCGGCAACTCGGGCTGGACCACGACGTTTTGCGGTTCGTGGCCGACGCCGGTCTACAACGGCAACAACGGCGGCACGACTCCCCCGACGACGCCGACCACGCCGACCACACCCACGCAGCCGCCGACCGGAAACCTGGCGCTGCACAAGGCAACCACGGCCAGCGGCTCCCAGGGTGGGTTCCCGCCGGGCAACGCCGTGGACGGCAATGCGAGCAGCTACTGGGAGAGCAGCAACAACGCGTTCCCGCAGACGCTGACCGTCGACCTCGGCAGTGCCCTGAATGTCAGCCGGCTCGTGCTGAAGCTCCCGCCTGCCAACGACTGGGTCGCCCGCACCCAAACGCTCACCGTTCAGGGCTCCGCCAACGGCTCGTCGTTCAGCACGCTCAAATCCGAAGCCGGCTACCGCTTCGACCCGGCGAGCGGCAACACCGCCACCGTCTCACTGAGCCCCACGAGCACGCGATACCTGCGGCTGAGCTTCGCCGGCAACACCGGCTGGCCCGCCGGGCAGCTCTCCGAGCTCGAGGCCTACGCGTCCTGATCCTCTCCGGAAAATCCCCAGAAAGGACAAAGATGTCCCCTACCTCAGCACGACCCAGGGCGGCCTTGCTGGCCGCGGCGCTGGTGTCCTCCGGGCTGACCGTGTTCGCGGTCGGCTCAGGCACCCCCGCCGCGGCGGCGACCTGCCCAGCCACGGCGTCCGGCGGTGCGAGCGTTCCGTTCCGGACCGTCGAGGCCGAATGCAGCGCCACCAACGGATCCGCCGTCGGCCCCGACTACACGCAGGCCACGGTGGCCTCCGAAGCGTCCGGCCGCCAGGCCGTGCGGCTCGGACAGGGCCAGTACGTGGAGTTCACGCTGCCGGCCGCGGCCAACTCGGTCAACGTCCACTACAACCTGCCCGACGGCAGCTCCGGCCGGATGTCGGTGTACGTCAACGGGACCAAGCTCGGCAGCGGGCTTGACGTGACGTCGCAGTACACCTACACCGATACCCCCGGCATCCCGGGCGCGAAGACCCACCACTTCTTCGACGACGCCCGTCTGCTGTTCGGCCAGAACGCCGCCACAGGCACGAAGGTCAAGGTGCAACTGGATTCCGGTGACGTCGGGCAGGCCACGATCGACCTCGCCGACTTCGAGCAGGTCGGCGGCGCCGGCGCACAACCGGCCGGCTCGCTGTCGGTCACCGACTACGGCGCCACGGCCAACGACGCCGGCGACGACACGCAAGCTTTCCGCAACGCCTTGCAAGCCGCCCGGCAGCAGGGCAAGGAAGTGTGGGTGCCGAGCGGCCGGTTCGAGATCGGATCGGCGCTGCAGATCGACCAGACCACCGTGCGTGGCGCCGGGCAGTGGTACACCGTGCTGCACGGCAACAACATCTTCAACAACGGCAGCGCTTCCGGGAACATCAAGCTCTACGACTTCGCCGTGTTCGGCTCGGTCTCCGAGCGCAACGACTCCAGCCCGGACAACGCGTTCCACGGCGTGCTCGGCAACGGCTCGGTCGTCTCGGGGCTGTGGATCCAGGACACCAAGTGCGGCCTGTGGCTGATGAACGGCGCGTCCTCGAACCTCACCATCGAGAACAACCGCATCCTCGACACGCAGGCCGACGGCGTGAACTTCGACGGCGCCGTGACCAACTCCGCCATCCGCAACAACTACCTGCGCAACAACGGTGACGACGCGCTCGCGCTGTGGTCCAACGGCCAGGCCGACTCCGGCATCACCATCGCGAACAACACCGTGGTGCAGCCCAACCTGGCCAACGGCATCGCCCTCTACGGCGGCTCGAACAACACCGTCAGCGGCAACCTCATCCAGGACACCAACGCTCTCGGCGGCGGCTACCTCGTGGCCAACCGGTTCAACTCGGTGCCGCTCTCGGGCACGGTCACGCTGACGAACAACACCGCGCTGCGGGCCGGGGCGCTCGACCCCAACTGGCAGTTCGGCGTCGGCGCACTGTGGTTCGACGCCCGTGACCAGGCCATTTCCGGCGTGACCATCCGCGTCAACGGCTTCACGGCCATCGACAGCCCGTACGAGGCCATCCAGTTCATCGACGGCAACGGCGCGGGCAAGCAGGTCAGCGGCATCACGATCGACGGCGTCACCGTGCGCGGCGCAGGCACGTTCGTCGCGCAGTCGCAGACGCAGGGCACGGTGTCGATCAGCAACCTCACCGCGTCGGGCGTCGGCGTGGTCGGCACGTACAACTGTCCCTACCCGAGCTCGATCCCGAAGATGACCTTCACCGGTTCGGGCAACAGCGGTTTCACCGGCATCTGGAGCGACTGTTCGAGCTGGCCCGCGCCGAACTCGGGCCCGCCGCAGCCGCCGCAGTCGGGCGCGAACATCGCCCGCGGCAAGGCGATCACCGCGAGTGGCTCGCAAGGTGGTTTCCCACCGGGCAACGCCGTGGACGGCAACGCGAGCAGCTACTGGGAGAGCACGAACAACGCGTTCCCGCAGTCGCTCACGGTCGACCTCGGTGACGCGGCGGCGATCAACAAGGTGACGCTGAAGCTCCCGCCGTCGGGCGACTGGGGCGCCCGCACCCAGACGCTCACCGTGCAGGGCAGCACCGACGGTGGCTCGTGGACGACGCTGGTCTCCTCGCGTGGCTGGAACTTCAGCCCGTCGTCGGGCAACACCGCGTCCGCGAGCTTCTCCGCGACGACCCAGCGCTTCGTGCGCGTGACGATCACCGGCAACACCGGCTGGCCGGCCGGGCAGGTCTCGGAACTGGAGGTGGCCGCGGCCTGATGCGCGAAGGGCTCCCCGGCCATTACCGGGGAGCCCTTCCGTTCACACCGCGGGTGCCGGTTCCCGCTCGGCGACCTCGGCCGTCTGCCGGGCCCGCCGTCCCAGGTAGAGGATCACCAACGCGCACACCAGCATCGGCCCCGACAAGGCCAGGAAGATCGCCGCCGGCGACCACGCCGCCGCGACAGCCGCGCCGAGCACCAGCGGCCCGAGGATCCCGCCGAGCCGGCCGATGCCCAGCGCCCAGCCCACGCCCGTTGAGCGCATGTTCACCGGATACACCACGGCGGCCAGCGCGATCAGCGCCTTCTGGCCACCGCTGACCCCGCAGCCGACGAGGAACATCGCCCCGAGCAGCACCCACACCGGCGCGTGGAACGCCGGCCCGGTCACCGCGAGGAACACCGCGCCCACCACGAACAGCGCGCCCAGCGAACCGAACGCGCCCAGGCGGTCCATCGCCGGGCCGACCACCAGGGCCACCACAATTCCGCCAACCGTCGTCAGGCTCGTGGCCGTGACCACGGTGCCGCTCGCGAACCCGAGGCCGGTCAGCATCGTCGGCAGCCAGCTCTGCAGCGCGTAGAACTCGCCGAGGTTCACGGCGAACACAATCCACAGCAGCACGGTGCTCAGCACCCCGCCATTGGCCAGCAGTGCCTTCAGCTTCACACGGCCACCGGCTTCGGCCGCGTCGACGGTCACCTGCTGAGTCTCCGGCGGCAGCGCCGGGTCGATGCGGCGGCACAGGTGGTACGCGCGTTCGGAGTTCGCGCCGCGGCCCGCCAGGAACACGAGCGACTCCGGCAGGAACTTCAGCATCAGCGGGATGATCACCAGCGGTGCCAGCGCGCCGACGAGAAACACCGAACGCCAGCCGGCCGTCGGCACGAGCCAGCCCGACACCACGCCGGCCACGACGAACCCGAGTGAGAAGCCGCAGTAGATCGCCAGCACGAAGCTCGCGCGCAGGCGTTTCGGTGTGTACTCGGCGGTGAGCGCGACCGCGCTGGGCGCCGCCGCACCGAGGCCGATGCCGGTGATCAGCCGCAGCACCACGAGCTCGGTCACGCCACCGGCCCACACGGACAGGAGGCTCATGAGCGCGAACAACGCCGTGCCCGCGATCACGAGCCGCCGGTGGCCGAAGCGGTCGGACAGCGGCGAAAGCACGAGATAGCCGATCATCAGGCCGACCAGGGCCGAGGAGAAGATCGGACCGAGCATCGCGACCTTCAGCCCCCAGTCCTTCGCGATGTGCGGAGCGAGGTAGTTGATGGCCTGTGTGTCGAAGCCGTCGAAGAACATCACGAGCCCGCACAGCATCACCGTGCCGTACTGGAACCCGCTCACCCGCCGCCCGTCGACGAACCCGGTGAGGCGCACGCCGGCCGTCACCGGACGTCCGCGAGCAGGTTCGCCACTTCACGCGCGTGAGTGAGCGGCGCCAGGTGCGGGGCGTCGAGCCGCACGACGTGGTCGGCTCCCGTGGCCATCTTTTCCTGGTCCACGGGGAAAATCGCCTCGTCGCGCTCGCACACCACGTAGGTGACCGGGTGAGTGCGCTCGACCCCGGTGGCGGGCTGGGTGAACGTGACCGCGGCGTGTGCCTGGCGCCGGGCGTGCACGCCGGCGAACTCGGCCTCGTCGAAGTCGTCCGCGAGCACCTTGCGGGCCAGCGCGTGGTCGTCGGTCACGTGCAGCGTGCCGTCCTCGCGCGGCACGATCCACTCCTCCGGGTGCGGCGAGCGGATGTCGAGCAAGGTTTCGCCGCCCCGCGGCCGGAACGCGGAAAGGAACACGCTGTGGCTCACGCGCGGGTGGTCGGAAAGCTCGCCGACCACCATGCCGCCGTAGGAGTGACCGACCAGCACGACGTCCTGCCCGAGGTCGTCGATGGCGCCGCGAACGTGCGCGACGTCGGCCGCCACGTCGCCGAACACCGCAGGATCGCCGCTGGGCAGCCGGTCCACGACGTGCGCCGCGTGGCCCCGCGCCCGCAGCGCTTCGGCTGCTTCCCGCCAGCTCCAGCCGGCGTACCAAGCGCCGTGAACGAGCACGAAGTCCATGGGATTCTCCTTTGAATCGTGGTGGGGAAAGGGAAACGCGGTCAGGCGGGAATGCGGGGTTCGGCGGCGGGCACGAACGAGTCAGCCAGGAAACTCTCCGTCGGCATGCCGCCGCGGCCGGTGAGCAGGTCGTGGGCGTCGGTGGTCATGGCTTCGCTGCCGCAGGCGTAGGTGCGATGGCCGGTCAGCTCCGGGTGGTCGGCCAGCGCGGTGTGCTGGACGTGGCCGGTGGCACCGGACCAGCTCTTCGCCGGCCGGGAAAGCACTGGTGTGTAACGGAACCAGCTGTGCCGGGCAGCCCAGCGCTGCGGGAGCTCGGCCAGGTAGAGGTCTTCCTCCGTGCGCGCGCCCCAATACAGGTGAACGGGCCGGGTGCTGCGGCGGGCGATGAGGTCGAGCACGATCGACTGGATCGGCGCGAACCCCGTGCCAGTGGCGAGCAGCAGAATCGGCCCGGCGCCGTCGTCGAGCACGAACTCGCCGAACGGCGTTTCGACGTCGAGCGTGTCGCCGGGCCGCAGTGCCCCCACCGTGTGCTCGGAGAAGCGTCCGCCCGGTTCGGTGCGGACGTGCAGCTGCACCGCGTCGTTGTGGTGCGGCGGGTTCGCGAGTGAGTACGGGCGCGGTTCGTCGTCCGGCAGCTGCACTTCCAGGAACTGCCCGGCCCGGAACGGCGCGCGCCGCCCGATCGGGAACCGCAGGTCGAGCAGGGTGACGCGCGGCGCCGGCCGGCGGATGCGGTGCACCACCGTGGTGAGCTTCTTGCGCCGCGGCGGCTCGCTGCGTTCGATGCGGCGCGGGCGCACGACGACCGGGCCTTGCGGTTCGGCCCGGCAGAGCAGCACACCGTCGACCGGGCCCGTGAGCTCACCTCGGCCGCGCACCTTCACCGAACCGGCGACCAACGCGCCGGTGCACGACGTGCAGACCCCCTTTCGGCACGAGTACGGAATCGCCCAGCCCGCGTTCTCGGCGGCTTCGAGCACGGTTTGCCCGTCGTCGCACGGGATCTCGACGTCCGTGTCCGCCACGGTGATCATGCGGTGGTCTCCTTCGTTCGTCCGAACAGGCCCAGCGCGCGGACCACGGCCGTCGGGTCGGCGACACCGCGCCCGGCGATGTCGAACGCCGTGCCGTGGCCGACGCTGCAGAACGGCACGCCGGCGCCCACGGTCAACGCGGTCGAGGTGCGGCCGGCGAGCAGCTTGACCGGGATGTGGCCCTGGTCGTGGTAGTGCGCGACGAACCCGTCGTGGCCCGGGGTGGTGAGCGCGACGTCGGCGCCGGTCGGGCCGACGGCGTCGATGCCTTGCGCGACAAGGGAAGCCACGGCCGGCGCGGTGACGTCCTCGTCGTCGGTGCCGAACAGGCCGCCCTCGCCCGCGTGCGGGTTGATGCCGAAGACGCCGATGCGCGGGACCGCGACGCCGAACGTCCGCAGGGCTTCCCACAACGCTTTCCCGGCAGCGGCGACGAGCTCCGGGGTGAGCCGGGCGAGGGCGTCTGCGAGGCGTTCGTGCAGGGTCGCGTGCACGATGTTCAGGCCACCGCCCGACAGCAGCAGGAACACGCGGTCCTCGGGCACGCCGGTGAGCCGCGCGATCAGCGGCGGGTAGCCGCGGAACGGGATGCCCGCGGCGTGCACGGCCGTCTCCGAATGCGGGCAGGCGACCACGCCGCGGTAGCCGCCGCCGAGGGCGAGCGTGACGGCGGTGCTGACGTACCGGATCGTCGCCGCGCCCGCCTCGGCGCTGAGCACGCCCGGGCGGAACTCGTCCGGCGGCAGGTGCCCGACGTCCACGAGGTCGAGCACACCGTCCTCCGCCGGGGCGCCGGGCGCGTGCTCACGCAGCCGGAAACCCTTCGCGGCGGCCAGATCCGCGAGGACATGATGGTCGCCCACCAGCACCGGCGGGTCCTCGGCCTGCGTGGCGGCCGCGACCGCGATCTCGGGCCCGATGCCGTTGGGGTCGCCGATGGCCAGCAACACCCGGCTCACAGCGGCAGCGCCAGGAGCGTGTCGATCTCCTTGCTGTCGCACACGACCACGCGTTCGCGCAGCAGAGCCTGATCGCCTTCGACGCGGTAGCGGTCGACATAACGACCGCTGGCGAACAGATCGGTCGGGCCGCCGCCGGTCACGCGCAGCACGAAAAACGGCGTCTCGCTCTCGACGTCGCCACCGGACTCGGTGAGGATCGCGGGCTGGCCGAGCATGTGGCGGTATACGTGCGGCTCGTAGATGTTGGCTTCCTTCAGCGCCGACACGCGGTCGGTCAGCATGCCGCGGGTGTTGGCCCAGATCAGGCCGGCGGGCAGGCCGCGGGCGTAGTTGTCGGCCGTGGTCACGCGGTAGTGGCAGTCTTCGGTGAAGAACGTGGGCCAGTCTTCGAGTGGTCCGTCGTCGATGCAGCGGGCGTAGTGCGCCTGGGCTCGGGCGATGGCGACCTGGTTGTCCATCAGGAACGCACCACCCGGGTGCGTTCGTGCTTGCCGATCTCGGGCAGGGGCGCGTCGTCGTCGGGCACGAAACCCATCGACTCGCGGTAGGCCAGCCAGAACCCGCGGACCGACGCCTCCGTGACCCGGCTTTCGCTCGACTCCGCGGTGTCGCCGCCCATCTGCAGGGTGGCGTACTCGTCGGACGCGCCGGCGATGCCGCGCTGCACGAAGCCGCCGATGCCACCGTCCTCCATGGACACGTAGCCGGCGGGACCGACCAGGTTGGACTGTTTCATCCGGACCAGCTGCTGTTCCTCGGTGTCGGACTCGAAGCCGAGGTAGGTCCAGTTGAGCAGCGTGTCGTCCGTGCCGCGCGGGAGAATCTGTCGCACGGCCACGGAGTTCTGGATCTGCTGCAGCACGAACCCCGGGTAGACGGACAGAATCTGCAGCGTGACGTCGTCGCCGACCTCACTGAAGCCCTGCAGCAGCGACGGGTCGGCCAGGCGGTATTCGGACTCGGACCGGATGTTCTGATCGCGGTACTCGGTGGTCTCGGTGGCGCTGCGGTCAATCGCCGAGTAGCTCACGTGGTGACCACCGGACTCGTCGACGATGATCGCGCCGCGCTGCGACAGGCGGTTGATCCCGAACGTCGTGAAGAACAAGTGCAGGATGCTGGCGTGGTAGGAGTCGCGGACGTTCTCCGCGTACAGCTTCCAGTTGTTCGGCAGCCGCTGCGCGAACCGGCCGAGCACCACGGGCTTGCGGCCGCCGAGCACGCGGTCGATGCGGTCGAGGATCTCCTCGCCGAGGTACTCCTCGATGTCGGGCAGGTCGTTGGACAGCGTGCCGAACACCAGCCCGTGGACCACGGCGATGCGCAGCTTGCGCGGTCCGTGGTCGGACAGGCAGAAGTTCGGCGGCATCCCGCCCTTGCCGCCCACGCCCTCGGCGAACGCGACAGCCGTGAGGTCGCCCTGGAGGTTGTAGGTCCAGGCGTGGTAGACGCAGGTGAAGTCGCGGGCCTTGCCGTGGTCGGCCATCGCGATCAGCGCGCCTCGGTGGGCGCAGCGGTTCTCGAACGCGTAGACCTCGCCGTCGACGTCGCGCGTCACCAGCACCGGCTGCTCGCCGATGAAGGTCGCGCAGAAGTCGCCGGGCTCGGCCAGCTCGGCCTCGAGGCACAGGTAGCTCCAGTGGGGGCCGTGGAAGATCCGGTCCTGCTCGGCGCGGTACACCGCCTCGTCCTGGAAAACCCAGTACGGCACCCGGGTCAGCGACCGCGGCCAGCTGCGGTCGGGTGCGCGGCCCGCAGTGGTCCCCGTGAGGCGATCCATCGTCGGTTCCTCCTCGCCCGGGGTGCCGCTCGACAGTTCGCGGCACCCCTGATAGTGTTCGAATAACGAACGCAGTTTCACTTGCCGAACACATTGAAGGCAGGCGAGAGCCTGCCGTCAAGACCCATTTCCCGGGAGAGTCATGCCCGCAGCCGAAGGAATGGCCGGTTTGGCCAAGGGATTGGCGATCCTGGAGCTGTTCGGCGAGGCGTCTCCGAAGCTCGCGATCAGCGACGCGGCGCGCCTCACCGGCCTCAACCGCGCCGTGGCCCGCCGCTGCCTGCTCACGCTCGTCGACCTCGGGTACCTCACCCACGACGGCAAGCACTTCCTGCCCACCCCGCGCCTGTTGCGCCTGGGCGACGCGTACGTCGAGTCGACGGCACTGCCGCAGCTCGCGCAGCCACACCTGGCGGCGGTGCGCGAGCACGTGCAGGAGTCGGCATCGCTGGCGGTGCTGCAGAACGACGAGGCGCTGTTCATCGCGCGCAGCGAGGTGAAGCGGATCGTCAACACGGGCGTGCGCATCGGCGCGAGCGTGCCGGCGTACGCGTCGGCGACCGGGCACGTGCTCCTTTCCGCACTGTCCACGGAGGACTTGACGGCCTACCTCGACCGGTCCGAATTCCACCCCAGAACCCCGAAAACACCGGTGACGCCCGACGAGATCCGCCGACGCGTGGACCTCGTGCGCGAGGAAGGCGCGGCGTTCACCGACGAGGAGCTGGAATACGGCCTGCGCTCGCTCGCCGTGCCCGTGCTCGACTCGCGCGGCCGCACCGTCGCCGCGATGTCGGTGAGCGCCACCGCGGGCCGCATCTCGATGGACCAGCTGCGCGACGAGTTCCTGCCGGTGCTGCTCGACCAGGCGGAGCAGTTGGGGCGCAAGCTGTAACCGGTGGCTCAGCGTGTCAGCACCCTCGCGCCGTGAAGTCGAGATTTTGCGAGCCATTGCAGTAAAGTTTCAGCCATGACGCGTCGACTTGCCGAAGTGGCCCGACAGGTGGGGGTCAGCGAAGCCACGGTCAGCCGGGTGCTCAACGGCCGGCCCGGGGTTTCCGCGAGTACCCGGGCCGCCGTTCTCACCGCGCTGGACGTGATGGGCTACGAACGCCCCACCCAGCTGCGCGGGGAACGGGCCCGCCTGGTGGGGCTCGTGCTGCCCGAGCTGCAGAATCCGATCTTCCCCGCGCTGGCCGAGATCATGGGCAACGCGCTGGCCCAGCAGGGCTTCACGCCCGTGCTGTGCACGCGCACCGCCGGCGGGGTGTCCGAAGCCGAGTACGTGGAGCTGCTCCTGCAGCAGCAGGTGTCCGGGGTGGTGTTCGCCGGCGGGTTGTTCGCCCAGGCCGACGCCGTGCACACGCACTACCACCACCTCGTGGAACGCAAATTGCCGACGGTGTTGATCAACGCCGCCGTCGACCACCTCGGGCTGCCGCAGGTCTCGTGCGACGACGCGGTGGCCGTGGAGCAGGTCGTGGGGCACCTGAGCTCGCTCGGCCACGAGAAGATCGGCCTGGTCCTGGGCCCGGCCGACCACGTGCCGTCGCAGCGCAAGCTCGCGGCTTTCCGCTCGTACGCGGCGAAACTCGGCCTGCCCGTGCTCGACGAGCTGGTGGAGCACGGCATGTTCTCCATCGAGGGCGGGCACGCCGCGGCCGCGCGCCTGTACCCGCGCGGGGCCACCGCCGTGCTGTGCGCGAGCGACCTGCTGGCCCTCGGCGCGATCCGCGCCGCGCGGCGACAAGGCCTCTCGGTGCCGGACGACATCTCCGTGGTCGGCTACGACGACTCCGCGCTCATGAACTGCACCGACCCGCCGCTCACGACCACGCGCCAGCCGATCGAGGCGATGGGCCGCGCCGTGGTGGAGCTGCTCGTGAAGCGGATCAACGGCGGCGAGGTCGCGGCCGAGGAACTGCTGTTCGCTCCCGAGCTCGTGGTGAGGGGGTCGACCGCGCGGCACCGGGCGTGATCACGTCCTGTTCGTAACTTGCAAATCCTCGTCGGGTTATTGCGGCGTTCTGGTCTCACACTTTAGAGTGACGGCCATCACGACACAGTCGTCGCGACCGCGAGAAGAGGCTTGAGATGAGCAGTCCCTGGTCCCGAGCAGCGAGGTCCAGCCGCACCCCCAGAACCGTGATCGCCCTGCTCACCGCGGGCGGCCTGGCCGTGAGCCTCGCCGCCTGCGGCTCCGGCTCCGAGGGCTCAGATGCCGACGGAAAGGTCCAGATCACCGTCACCGGGCAGCCGCCGACCACGCAGCCGTTCGAGCGCAAGGTGTTCGACGCCGACGTCGCCGAGTTCGAGGCTTCGCACCCGGACATCGACATCGTGCCCCACGAGGGGTTCATGGACCCCAAGACGTTCTCGGCCAAGCTCGCCGGCGGCCAGCTCGAAGACGTGTACTACGTGTACTTCACCGACCCGGCGCAGATCATCGCCCGGCACCAGGCCGCCGACATCACGGAAGCGGCGAAGAGTGTGCCGCATGTGAACGACATCCAGCCGCAACTCCTGGACAACTTCCGGGACGCGAGCGGCAAGCTTTACGGCCTCCCGACGGCGAACTACACCATGGGGCTCGTCTACAACCGCAAGCTCTTCCAGCAGGCCGGGCTCGACCCGGACAAGCCGCCCGCCACCTGGGACGAGGTGCGGGCCGACGCGAAGAAGATCTCCGCGCTGGGCAACGGGGTCGTCGGGTACGCCGACTACAGCAAGAACAACCAGGGCGGCTGGCACATGACCGGCTGGCTGTACTCGATGGGCGGCGACATCGCCCGCAAGGACGGCGACAAGTGGGTCGCCGACTTCGACAACGACAAGGGCCGCGCCGCACTGAACTACCTGCACGCCATGCGCTGGGACGACAACTCCATGGGCAGCAAGCAGCTGCTGCAGGACGTCGACGTGCAGCGAATGATGGGCGCCGGCCAGCTCGGCATGTACATGGCCGCGCCGGACAACGTGCCCGTGCTGGTGAAGCAGTTCAACGGCAAGTACGAGGACTACGGCATCGCCGGGATGCCCGGCACGCAGGGCACCCTGCTCGGCGGCGAGGGCTACATGATCAACCCGAAGGCGTCGGCCGCGAAGATCAAGGCCGGTCTCGAGTGGATCCAGTGGAAGTACCTCAACCCCGACCGCTTCGACAAGCACGTGAAGCAGTACGCCGACGGCAAGCAGCCCGTGGGCCTGCCGACCGAGCCGACGCCGGACATCTGGCAAGGCGCGGTGCGCGACCAGCAGCTGGCCGTGAAGAAGAAGTACGCCAACGTGCCCGCGGAGAACTACCAGTCCTACGTGGACACCGCGGACAAGATCAAGGGCAGCATCGAGCCACCGAACGCGCAGCAGATCTACGCGGCGCTTGACAGCGTGATGCAGGCCGTGCTCACCGACCGCAACGCGAACATCGACCAGCTGCTCGGCTCGGCACAGTCGAAGGTCAACAGTGTCCTCGCCCAGGTCAGGTAACGTACTCGACTGGCCCGCGGTCACCCCGCGGGCCGGTCGGCCTGCCGCCTCGGCCGCCGAACGCCGGCGCGCCCGGCTCAAGCGGCGCCTGCGCGAGAACCTCACCGCGTACACGCTGTTGTGCGCCGCGCTCGTGGTGTTCGCGATGTTCTCCTGGTACCCCATCGTGCGCGGGGTGCTGCTGAGCTTCCAGCAGGTCGACTTCGTGAACCCGCCGACGTGGGTCGGGTTCGACAACTTCGCGCGCCTGTTCGCCGACCCGTTGTTCGGGGTCGCGTGGCGCAACACGTTGCTGTTCACCGGGTTCGCCGTCGTCTTCGGGTTCCTCGTGCCGTTCCTGGCGGCGGTGCTGCTCAACGAGCTGCGCCACGCGCGGGCGTACTTCCGGCTCGCCGTCTACCTGCCCGTGATGCTGCCGCCCGTGGTCACGGCGCTGATGTGGAAGTGGTTCTACGACCCGGGTCCCGGGCTGTTCAACTCGGCGCTGCACGCGGTCGGCCTGCCCGGCCTGCAATGGCTCGACTCTTCGACGACCGCGATGCTGTCGCTGGTGTTCGTGTCCACCTGGGCCAACATGGGCAGCACCACGCTGATCTACCTGGCAGCGCTGCAGACCATCCCGGGTGAGCTGTACGAGGCCGCGGAGCTCGACGGCGCCGGGATGTGGCGGCGGCTGCGGCACGTGACCTTCCCGCAGACGCGGTTCGTGCTGCTGGTCCTCCTACTGCTGCAGATCGTGGCGACGATGCAGGTGTTCACCGAGCCGTACGTGATGACCGGCGGCGGCCCGGACGACTCGACGGTGACCGTGCTCCTGCTGCTGTACCGCTACGCCTTCGTCTACAACGACTTCGGCTCGGCCAGCGCGATGAGCCTGCTGCTGTTCGTGGCGCTGGGCGTGTTCTCGGCGATGTACGTGCGTCTCACGAGGAGGGTGGAATGACAGCCGCGCGGACGCTGGTCTCGCCTTCGCAACTGCGTACACCGGGCGGCAAGACCGTCTACGTGATCGTGTTCGTGTGCACGTTCACCTTGTTCACCTTGGCGTTCCTGTTTCCGTTGTACTGGGCGGTGACGGGGGCGATGAAGTCACCGGCGGAGCTCGCGGCGACCCCGGCGACGATCGTGCCGCGCGAGTGGCATCCGGAGTCGTTTTCCGAGGCCTGGGACCAAATGGACCTCGGAAAGTACTTCCTCAACACGGTGGTCGTGGCGGGCGGCGCGTGGCTGGTGCAGCTGGCGGTCGACGTACCGGCCGCGTTCGCGCTGTCGAAGCTGCGGCCCAAGTTCGGCAATGTCGTTCTGGGATTGATGCTCGTCACGCTCATGCTGCCGGCCGCGGCGCTGCTGGTGCCGACGTACGTGACGGTGACGGACTTGCCGCTGCTGCACTTGAACCTCATCAACTCTCCCGCCGCGATCTGGCTGCCCGCGGCGGCCAACGCGTTCAACATCTATCTGCTGAAACGGTTCTTCGACCAGATCCCGGACGAACTCATCGAAGCCGCGCGCCTCGACGGCGCCGGTCCGGTGCGGACATTGTGGACGATCATCCTGCCCATCTCGCGCCCGATCCTCGCCGTGGTCTCGATCCTCACGATCGTGGCCGCGTGGAAGGACTTCATCTGGCCGCTGCTGGTGTTCCCGGACACCGGCAAGCAGACGCTGAGCGTGATGCTGCAGCGGGTGGCGATCGACATGCCACTGAACCTGCTGGTGGCGGGGATGGTCCTGGCGAGCATGCCGATGATCGTGTTGTTCCTCGTGTTCCAGCGCCAGATCCTCGCCGGGCTCACCGCCGGTTCGATCAAGGGCTGACACACCGACTGTGTACGCAAACGACTCTGGGAGGACTACGCAGTGACCGAACTGTCTTCGGCTTGGTGGCGCAGCGCGGCGATCTACCAGGTGTACATCCGCAGCTTCGCCGACGGAAACGGCGACGGCATCGGCGATCTCGCCGGCGTCCGGTCCCGTTTGGACCATCTCGCCGAACTGGGGATCGACGCCATCTGGTTCACGCCTTGGTACCCGTCGCCCATGGACGACGGCGGCTACGACGTGGCCGACTTCCGTGACATCGAACCGCTTTTCGGCACCCTCGCCGAGGCCGAGGAGCTCATCGCCGAAGCGCACGAGCGCGGCATCCGCGTGATCATCGACATCGTGCCGAACCACTGCTCCGACGAGCATCGGTGGTTCCAGGCGGCACTCGCCGCCGGGCCGGGATCGGTCGAGCGGCAACGGTTCTGGTTCCGCCCCGGCCGCGGCGCCGACGGTTCGCAGCCGCCGAACAACTGGAAGTCTCGCTTCGGCGGCCCCGCGTGGACCCGCGTCGAGGACGGCGAGTGGTACCTGCACCTGTACAGCTCCCGCCAGCCCGACTTCAACTGGGACAACGCCGACATCCGTGCGGAATTCGAGGACGTGCTGCGGTTCTGGTTCGACCGCGGCGTCGACGGCTTCCGCATCGACGTCGCCGACGGGCTCGTGAAGGACCCGGCACTGCCCGACGTGGAGAACGGGGACGAGACGCCGTTTTCCGATCAGGAGGGGCTGCACGAGATCTACCGGTCGTGGCGCAAGATCGCCGACTCGTACGCGGGCGAACGTGTGCTCGTCGGCGAGATGTGGCTGCCCGACATGTCGCGCGCCGCGCGCTACCTGCGCCGCGACGAGCTGCATTCGGCGTTCAACTTCGACTTCCTGGTGTGCCCGTGGGACGTCTCGCGCTTCCGCGACGTCATCTCGCGCACGCTGCGGGCCCACGACGAGGTCGGCGCGCCCGCGGCGTGGGTGCTGTCCAACCACGACGTGACGCGGCACGTCACCCGGTACGGCCGCTCCGGCGACACGGGTTTCTCGTTCGCGGACCGGCTGCACGGCACGCCGGTTTCGCTCTCCCTGGGCACCCGCCGAGCGCGAGCGGCGGCACTGCTGACATTGGCGCTGCCCGGCGGGGTGTACGTGTACCAGGGCGAAGAGCTGGGGTTGTGGGAAGTCGAGGACATCCCTTCGGAGCTGCGGCAGGACCCGGTGTGGGCGCGGACCGACGGCGCGGACCCGGGCCGGGACGGGTGCCGGGTGCCGCTGCCGTGGTCGGGTCCTGCCGCACCGTTCGGCTTCGGCACGGGGACGCCGTGGCTGCCGCAGCCGTCATCGTGGGCCGAGTACACGGCTTCGGCGGAGGCGGCGGACCCGGCCTCGATGCTGTCGCTGTACCGCGACGGCCTGCGGATCCGCGCGGAGCAGGCGGCCCTCGGCGCGGGCGCGCTGGAGTGGTTTTCGCTCGGTGCCGGCGTGCTGGCGTTCACGCGGGAGCCGGGGTTCACGTTCGTGCTGAACTTCTCCGCCACGGCGGTTCCGTTGCCGACCGGGGAGATTCTGCTGGCGAGCGGTCCCGTCACCACGGAGATCCCGACGGACACCGCAGTGTGGCTGCGGTCCTGATCGTCGGTGGAGGGTGTCGAGGGGGCACCCTCCACCGGCGTCAGTCAGCCCTGCGAGCGGCGCGGAACAGCCGGCGGCCACCTCTCGCCTCGGCCGCCGGGCAGCCGCTCAGAAATTTTTCGAGCGATGGTGTCGATTGGGGTCGAGCGGGTTCGTAGGCAGGGTGAGGGGCCGCCCGGCCCCGAACCTCACCCAAGGAGCACACCATGACCGCCACCTACACCTTCGACGTCTTCTCCAGCCTCGACGGCTACGGCTCCCACACCGGCGACTGGGGCGGCTACTGGGGCAAGCAGGGCCCCGAGCTGCTCGCGCGCCGCCTCGAGATGTACGGCGACGGGCAGCGGATGGTGTTCGGGAAGACCACGTTCACGGACAACGTGGAGATGTTCGCCCAGTTCGGCGCGGAGAACCTCGACCCCTGGGTCGCCCTGATGCGGAAGCTGCCGACCACCGTCGTGTCCAGCACCCTGCGCGGCCCCTTCGACTGGCCGGACGCGACGGTCCTCAGCGGCGACGCCGTCGACGTCATCGCGCGCCTCAAGAAGGAGTCCGACGCACCGCTGCGCTCGCACGGCAGCCTGGCCATGAACCGCGCCCTGATGGCCGCCGGCCTGGTCGACCGCGTGCAGCTGACGGTCTTCCCCGTGCTCACCGGCCGAACGGGCGCCGCGCGCATCTTCGAGGGGGCCGAGGACTTCGACCTGGAGCTCCTCGAAAGCCGCACCTTGGACGGCCACACGCAGGAACTGATCTACCGGCCCACGCGGCATTGATGAGCGGACTCAGGCGATCAGCTTGTTCGTGCGCGGGCGGCGCGGAGGCGTTCGAACGCTTTCGGCCGCCCGATCGCATCGAGGCGGCCGGCGATCTCGCGGGCGCAGTCAGCCGCCGTGCGGTGAGTGGTGTCCACGACGAGGTCGTTGTCCCGGTGGGAGTAGATCAGCGTCTGCGAAGCGGCAAGACCTTGCGGCCGGTCGCCGCGCGAGCGCTCCCGCCGGGCGAGCTCCTCCGGTGCGCAGTGGACGTCGACCAGGGTGACGTCGTAGCCGTCGAGGACGACGAGGAGGTCGTCGAGGCGCCACGGCTCGCTGAGCAGGTAGTCCATGACCACGTCGTTCCCCGTGGACGTGAGGGCCGCGACGGCGCGGTGGTAACCCCGCCGGGTTCGTCGCAGCATCTCCTGGACTCCGGCGTCGTCGAGCTCACGGGTGTAGCGCGTCGACCGCATCCCGCTGATCCCGTCGACGGGGACGTGGAACCAGGGATCGGGCAGGACGGCCAGTAGTGCCTGCCCGATGCTCGACTTCCCGGAGCTCGACGGGCCGTTGAGGAGAATGACCCGGCCGCGCGCCACTGGCTCCATGATCGAACTGTATTCAACGGGCGCCGCGCGCATCTTCGAGGGGGCCGAGGACTTCGACCTGGAGCTCCTCGAAAGCCGCACCTTGGACGGCCACACGCAGGAACTGATCTACCGGCCCACGCGGCATTGATCCGGCTGCTTCCACGTAGCCGCACGGCTGGCAGACTCCGTCTCGTGGCAAAGCTCAAGGCAACGGTGACCCGATGGGTGGACGAAGAGTTCCCCGGCTTCGTGGAATTGCGGTTCGCCGAGGCGGACGGCACCGTCGTCCTGATCACGGAGAAGGTGCCCGTCCTGACCGCGGAGAACTGGGATTCGAGCACTCCGCTGCCCATGCCGTTCGACCTTGACTGCGAAGTGCTGCGGCGCGAACAGGATCCCCACGGCGGCGCCACCGCGGTCGTCGAACTGAGCTACGGGGTCCAGGACGACGACGGCCGGGGACAGTTCACGGTGCCGGCGGACCAGGTGCGCTGAACCTCGGACCGCGCGGGTGCGGGGCCGCTCAAAGGTGTTCGGGCGGCCCCGCGCCGCGACCAGGGCTTAGGCAGTCAGCTTCAGAACATCCACCCCACGCACGTTGTCCGCCACATACACATACCCGTCATGCCAATACGGCGCCCACGAGCTGGCGTCCGCCGGGCGGAAGTAGGCGATCTGGCGTGGGTTGGTCGGGTCGCTGACGTCGAGGAAGCGCGTGCCCTGGGAGTAGAAGGACTGGACGAGCACGTGGTCGCGCAGGTCGAAGTAGTGGGCGGAGCAGTCGTCGGAGGCGGGGTCGCTGCCTTCCTGGCCCGCGACGCTCCAGGTGCCGATGCTCTGCAGGCGGAAGGGGTCCGATGAGGTCGAACGCCAGCCTTCGCCGTGGTACGAACCGGCCAGGGACGAGATGGTGAGCACGCCGTCGCCGGCGCAGCCGTCCAGGAAGTTCTCCTCGGTGGCGTACACGAGGTCGTGGCCGCGCCACGCGCCGGCGTCACGGGGGCCGACCGGGTGGAAGCTGTTGTGCAGGAACTTCGACGGTGCGGCGGTCTCGTCGACGCCGCCGCCGGCGTACGGGATGGGCTCCAGAGCCGTGGCGCGGTGCACGCCGCCGCGGACGGGGTCGCGGTGCTGGCCGCTGGTCCAGTAGCCGCGGACGCCGCCGCGGCCCGACACCCACGCGACGCCCGCGGAGTCGACCTGGACGTCGTGCACGTAGTCGGTCTGGCCGTCGTTGCGGGCGAGTTCGATGGGGTCGGGGTGCACGACAGGGTGGCGCGGGTTGCGCACGTCGGTGACCCAGATCGGGCGCCCGCCCCAGTCGGCCGGCTGGTCGTCGGCCTTCGCGGGGCCGCCGGTCCACAGGTAGCGGCAGCCGTCGACGCAGCTGGTGGTGTGGCCGGCGGGCACGCGCACGTAGCTGAGGATCGTGGGCTTCTCCGGGCGCGAGACGTCCACGACGTAGATGCCGGACTCGCCGGTGTGCGTGTTGCCTTCGAACGCGCGCGGGTCGCGCGAGAGGAACACCAGCTTGCGCTGCGCGTCGACCTCCGTGTCCTCGGTCTCCCACAGGCCGGGCAGGCTGAGCTGCCCGATTGCCTTCGGCGCGGCAGGGTTGCGCGTGAGGTCGTAGACCTTGAGGCCGAACTCACCGGACACCACCATCACATCGCGGTGGCCGTAGGACAGGAAGTTGGCGGAGATCGCGCCCGCCGCGTCGGGCACGTTGCCGACGGCGCGCACACCCTTGACCGCGCCCGGATCACCGGCGGTGTGTTTGGCCTGAACCGCAGGCTTGTCGTCCTCCCCGCACGCGGCCGCGGGCAGCTCGGTCGCGATGAGCGTCGCGGCGACAGTGGTCAAGGCCAAGCAAGATCGAACCCACCAGCGGCGCACACGAACCTCCCAGAACGCCCAGCGTGACCGTTGCACTCTAAGACGGTGACCAACCGGACACAACCGCCTTTCGTCCCTTTCCAACTGGTATTAAGACAGCATGCGCCTGCCCGCCCTGCTCGCCGCCGCAGTGGCGGCGTTGTCCGCGCTCGCCGGCTGTTCGTCCGACGAGCCCGCGCGCCCGGGCGTCGTCACGGCCGGCCTGCAGGAGCCGGGCACGCTGCTGCCCGCCGACGTCGACGACCAGGCCGGGCGCTTCGTCACGGGCGCGCTCTGGACGCCACTCGCCGACTACGACCCGGCCACGGGCAAGCTCACCCCTCGCGCCGCCGCGTCGATCACGAGCACCGACCGCGTGACGTGGACCGTGAAGCTGCGCCCGGGCATGAAGTTCCACGACGGCAGCCCGGTCACCGCACAGTCCTATGTAGACACTTGGCGGGCCATCGCCGGCGAGAACTGGGAGGTCACGCCGGTGCTGACGAAGTCGTTGCGGGCCAAACAGATCACGGCCCCCGACGCGGCGACGATCCGGCTCGTGCTCGACCGTCCGAGCAGCCAGGTGCCGGCGTGGCTCTCGGCGCCGGGGCTCGTGCCGATGCCCGCCTCCGTGCTCGCTTCGCACGACTGGAACGGCTTCGCCCGCCACCCCGTCGGCGACGGCCCCTTCCGCCTCGCCGACGGCTGGGCCCCCGGCACCGGCGGCACGCTCCTGCGCGTCGCCCCGGCCGGCGAGCTGGCGACCGAGGTCGACCTGCGCGTGGGCGACCCGGTGGAGCAGTACGACGCCGTGCGCGACGGTTCACTCGACCTCGTCACCTCCGTCCCCGGCGAACGCCACGAAGCCATGCACACCGACTTCGCCGACCGCCACACCACCTGGCCCCTGCCCGAGGCCGGCTACCTCGTCTTCCCCACCGCCGACCCCCGCTTCGCCGACGCCGCCGTGCGCCACGCCTTCGCCCTCGCTGTCGACCGCTCAGCGCTGGAGGCCGGTCCCCTCGCGCACCAGGTCGACCTCGCCCACGCCCTCCTGCCACCCGCCGACGCCCCCGGCGAACGCACCGGCACCTGCCGCCCCTGCTCCTTCGACGCCGCCGCCGCCAAGTCACTGCTCGGCCAGTCCGGCTTCACCGGCCCCACCACGGTCTACTTCGACCCCGGCGCGGGCCAGTGGACGCGCCCACTCGCCGCGGGCCTGACCACGGCGCTGGGGGTTCCGGTGACCGCCGCCCAACGGCCGGACGGGCAAACGGACGGTCCGTCTACTGTGGACCTGAATCTCGCCTCCGCCAGTCCGGCGGACTTGCTGTCGGCCCTGGCTTCCGCTTCGGGCTACTCGGACGCCGGCTTCGAGCAGGACCTCGCGGCCGCGGAGTCCGCGTCCACCGCCGCGGAAGCCGGGCAGCTGTACCGGGTCGCCGAGAATCAGCTGCTGCGCGACCTCCCGGTGGCTCCTTTGTGGACGGGCCACGGGCACGCCGTGTGGTCGCCCCGCTTGCACGACGTGACGGCAGCGGCGTTCTCGGGTATCGACCTGGCCAGGCTTTCCGTCTGATCACCGTTTCGCGTGCCGCGCGAGAACCTCGACAAACCAGCGCGCAGGTGGCACACGCCCCTCGAAACTCGGCCACCGCACCGCGCCCGACAGAAGCGCCGGGCCAACGCCAGCCGACGCCAGGAACGGCACAGCCTCAGCGTTCCCGTGCTCGTCGGGCTCTATCTGACGTTCACACCTTCGCGTGCCGCGCGAGGATCTCGACGAAACCACTGGTCAACGGATCCGGCCCGGGGCGGCTGTAGGCCGTGAGCACGCGGCGCACCGGCTTCGACGGGCGCAGCACCCGGCCTTCGAAATTCGGCGGCAGCACGTTGGCGGGCACCAGCGCCGGGCCCAGGCCGGCCGCCGCGAGGATGGGGGCGGTGGCCGTCTGCTCGGTGCGCACGGCCGGGCGCGGACGGAACCCGGCGTCGGCGCAGGCGGCGTCGAGGATCTCGGCCAGGCCGTGGCCGGGGGCGTAATGCACCCAGGCGCAGTCGGCGAGGGTGGCCAGGTCGACGCTGCCGCCGTCGCCCTCGGTGGCCGCATCGGCCGGGAGGACGACCACGAACTCCTCCACGCCCAGCGAACGCACCGGCCCTTCCCAGCCCGCGGGCTCCGGGCCGATCGCGACGTCGGCTTCGCCGGCGGTCATGGCTTCGCGGAGCTCGTCGGCGTGGCGGAATTCGAACAACCGCACGTCGACGGCGGGATGGTCGCGCCGCCACACCCGCAGCGCGGCGGGCAGCACGCCGAGGCTGACGGAGTAGACCGTGGCGACCAGCAGCTCCCCCGCCATCAGCCCGGACGCTTGCCGAGCGGCGCAACGAGCACGTTCGGCGTCGGCGAGGGCGGCGCGGGCGTGCGGGAGCATCGCGCGGCCCATCGGGGTGAGGCGCACCGAGCGCGGCAGCCGTTCGAGCAACGGCCCGCCGACGTGCTGCTCCAGCGCCCGGATCTGGTGCGACAGCGCGGGTTGCGTCACGTGCAGCTGCTCGGCCGCGCGCGTGAACGAGCCGGTGTCGACCACCGTCACGAGGTACTCCAGCTGCCGCAGGCTCGTCATGACCGCAGTTTATCGCTGACCAAAGAACTATGCCTTGGACTTATGCACAGCCCGGTCGCAGGATCGAAGGCATGAGCACCCCACGCAAAGCCCTGGTCGCCGGCGCCAACGGGATCATCGGCCGCACGCTGACCGACCACCTGCGCGGCCTCGGCGGCTGGGACGTCGTCGGCCTCTCACGGCGCGGCGGGCCCGGCGCGCTCGCCGTCGATCTGCTCGACGCCGCCGACACCCGCGCCAAGCTCGCGGACCACCGCGACGCGACGCACCTGTTCTACGCCGCCTACCAGGACCGGCCGACGTGGGCGGAGCTCGTCGCGCCGAACGTCGCGATGCTGGAGAACCTCGTCGACGGACTCGAGGGAAGTGCGCTGGAGCACGTGAGCCTCATGCAGGGCTACAAGGTCTACGGCGCCCACCTCGGGCCGTTCAAGACGCCCGCGCGGGAGTCGGACGCCGGGCACATGCCGCCGGAGTTCAACGTGGACCAGCAGGAGCTGCTGGAGCGCCGGGCCCCCAGCTGGTCGGCGATCCGGCCGTCGGTCGTCGGCGGCACCACACTCGGCAACCCGATGAACCTCGCGCTCGTGATCGCCGTGTACGCGTCGATCTCGAAGGAACTCGGGCTGCCGCTGCGGTTCCCCGGCAAGCCCGGCGCCTACGACAGCCTCCTGGAGATGACCGACGCCGGCCTCCTGGCGGAAGCCACGGTCTGGGCCGCGACCTCCACCCGCAACGAGGCCTTCAACATCGCCAACGGCGACCTCTTCCGCTGGAACGAGCTGTGGCCGAAGCTCGCCGCGTACTTCGAGCTCGACACGGCGCCGCCGCTGCCCATGTCGCTCGCGACCGTGATGGCGGACAAGGAACCGCTGTGGTCCCGGATGTCCGCCGAGCACGGCCTCAAGCCGGCCTACCGCGACGTGTCCGCCTGGCCCTTCGGCGACTTCGTGTTCTCCTGGGACTACGACATGTTCGCCGACACGTCGAAATCACGCCGCGCGGGCTTTCACTCCTATGTGGACACCGAGCAGATGTTCTACCGGCTGTTCGACGAGTTCCGGCGCGACAAGATCATTCCCTGACCCACATCAGGCGTTGGGATCCAACCCCACCTCAGCCGGTTTCGCCGTCGCCAACGTGCCGTTGAAGCGGTCGTCCGTCAGCTTGAACGTCGCGTCGCCGAAGTCGGCGGAGGTGAGCTTGTCGCGGATGCCCGAGGGGTAGTTGTCCCAGCCCACGAGGCCCTTGACCTGCCAGACGCCCTCGTCGTTCTCGGGTGGCTCGTCACCGTTGCCGGCCTGGGGGAAGCGGAAGTCGTGGGTCGTGACGCTGTCCTTGTGGTACACGGCCTTCGGGTGGCTGTCCTGGAACGGGACCTCCGACGCGGACTTCGTCTCGTAACCCTGGTGCTGGGAAACGGAAATGTACTTCGCCTGGTCGTCCTGCACCCACACGACGATGTGCTCCCAGTCGTGCTTGTGGCCGGCCGACACGGGGCCGTCGGAGACCTGGTCCTTCTCGAAGTAATACCCGTACAAGTAGGCGCACCAGCCGTTGTTGCACTTGGACCTGGAGTAGACGTTGGTGTTGGCCAGATCGGACTTGTCGTGGCAGTTTCCGTTCACGGCGCCGCCGAGGTCGAGGCCCGGGTTGAGCGTGCCGTCGGGGCCGATGGCCGGGGTGTTGTAACAACCGTCCTTGTCGAAGTCGAGCGCGGGCTGCCACTTGGCGTCGGCGGCGGGCGCGCCGGCCGGCAGGGCCGAGGGCGGGTCGGCCCACGCGGTCGCCGAACCGAAAGCGACCGAACCGAATGTCACCGTGGCGATCGCCAGCGGTACGACGGCCGACCTACGCAACGTGCGGTGCTTCATCGAGCGGGTCCCTTCTCGTGATCGCACGCCCAGCGTGGTCCCGGGACACCAGCACCGCAGTGTGGATCAGACCACTCGAAGATCCTTGCCCGAACGGGTAACTCCGGCGGTACGGAAGGGTCAGCCCCTCCCGATGAACGGCATGGTCGTGGCCGTGATGGTCAGGAACTGGACATTCGCGTCGAGCGGCAGCCCCGCCATGTACAGCACCGCGTCGGCCACGTGGCTCGCTTCGAAGGTGGGCTCGGCGAGCACGCGGCCGTCGGCCTGCGGGATACCGCCGGACATGCGCTCGGTCATCTCCGTGGCGGCGTTGCCGATGTCGATCTGTCCACACGCGACGTTCCAGGCGCGGCCGTCGAGGGAGATCGACTTGGTCAAGCCCGTGACGGCGTGCTTCGTGGCGGTGTAGGCGACGCTCGCGGGACGCGGCGCGTGCGCGGAGATCGAGCCGTTGTTGATGATCCGCCCGCCCATGGGTTCCTGGTCCTTCATCAGGAGCACGGCCTGCTGCGCACACAGGAACATCCCGGTGAGGTTCGTGTCGACCGTCCGGCGCCAGCGTTCCACGGACAGGTCCGCGACGGTCCCGCCCGCCGACACCCCGGCGTTGTTCACCAGCAGATCCAGGCGGCCCCACCGCTCGCGCACCGCCGCGAACAACGCCGCGACGGCCTCGGGCGACGCGACGTCCGTAGGCACGACCAGCGCCCCCTCGGCACCGTCCGCCGTCTCCGCCAGCGCTTCGGCCCGGCGCCCGGCCAGCGCGACCTGGTAGCCGGCGCCCAGTAACGCCCGCGCCGCCCGCCGGCCGATGCCCGAACCCGCTCCGGTGACCACCGCGGTCTTCGTCGTCATCCCACCCCTCCTCGGCTTCGCCGCCCAGCACACAGCAGGCCAGCACGCTGCCACACCATCCGGGCCACCACAATCCACGTCGTGGACTCGCGGCCGTCACGAGGGCAGACTTGCGGAAATGGGACCACGAGACACTCTGCTCGCCGGGCTGGCGCGGCAGCTCGGCAACCCCAGCGGGCTGCCTGGCCGAGCCGTCGGGCGGCTGCTGAACCGCGCCAATCGCGGCAACGTGACGGCGGCCGTCGAAGCACTCGACCTGAAACCCGGGGAGACCGCGCTCGACATCGGCTTCGGCGGTGGCCTGGGCCTCGACCTGCTGCTGCGCGCCGCGGCGGGCGGCACGGTGCACGGCGTCGACATCTCCGACACGATGATCGCCAAGGCCCGCGCCGCGTTCCCCGCCAACATCGCCGCCGGCCGGTTGCGCCTGCACCGTGGCACGATGACCGCGCTGCCGCTGGAAGACGCGTCGATGGCCGCCGCGATCACGCTGAACACGGTGTACTTCATCGACGACCTCGACCTGGGGTTCGCCGAGGTCGCCCGCGTGCTCACGCCGGGTGGCCGGTTCGTGCTCGGCATCGGCGACCCGGAAGCCATGAAAGCCATGCCGTTCACCGAACACGGCTTCCGGCTGCGCCCGGTCGCCGACGTCGAGACGGCGCTGGGCGAGGCGGGCCTGCGCCTGGACCGCCACCAACGCGTCGGCGAGGGCACCCGCGCCTTCCACCTGCTGATCACGAGCAGGTGAGCCGGCGGCCCCGATCAACCCGGGGCCGCCGGAACCGCACCTAGCTCTGCGGCACGCCCAGCGCGTCCAGCGCCGGGCCCGCCATGATCACGCCGGCGCCCGTCACGGCGTCGTACCCGGGCGCGCCCAGGTCGATCGCGCTCGACACCAGGGCCGAGCGGATCTCCGCGGGTGTCGCGGTGGGCTTGCCCGACAGCAGCAGCGCCGCGATGGCGGCCGCGTGCGGGGCCGCCGCGGACGTGCCGTAGAACGGCTGGAAGCCGGCCACGGACGTGGCGACGCCGTCGGCCGCGGTGATGTCCGGCTTGGCGCGCGTGGCGCCGCCCGTCGAGGAGACGTTGCCAGGGGTGAGCTCGGTGCCGTCGGGGTTGAAGAACACGTGGCGCTCACCGTCGGAGGAGAAGCGTTCCCACTTGCTCGCCGCGGTGAACTGGCCCGGGTACGGGCCGGCCGGGTTCGCCGGGTCGCCCGTCTCGAGTGGACGGCCGAACGCCGTCGCCGCCGGGGCCGCCGCCACGCTGAACGCGTCGGCCGCGGCCGAGTGGCCCGAGGTGACGCCCGCCGTGCTGAACGCCTTGAGCGAGCCCGAGTCCCCGAACCGGCCGCGGATCACGTTGAGCGCGAGGAACCGGTCGGCGCCGCTGTACTTCACCACGGCCACGCGGTAACCCGAGCCCGTGGTCGGCACCGAGGCGATCTCGTACGGGTTCTGCG
This sequence comes from Amycolatopsis sp. NPDC005232, assembly GCF_040607795.1. Classification (NCBI taxonomy): domain Bacteria; kingdom Bacillati; phylum Actinomycetota; class Actinomycetes; order Pseudonocardiales; family Pseudonocardiaceae; genus Amycolatopsis; species Amycolatopsis sp. NPDC005232. Next base: position 29,322 of record NZ_JBEXHL010000030.1, read on the forward strand.
AGCCGGTCTGCGGGTTGTCGCTGGAGGACACGACGCTGCCCGACGCGTTGAGGATGAACAGGTCGTAGTCGTTGCCGGATTTGCCCCACGGGTCCGACCAGAACAGCGTGACGGGCTTGCCGAGCGAACCCGCCGACAGCGGGTCGGAGGTCTGCACCGCCGAGCCCGGGTCGAAGTCGTGCGGCGTGCCGCTGATGCCCGGCAACGTGGAGGCCGAGGCGCGGAAGTCACCCTCGTAGTAGCCGCTGGTGCCGTCGGTGAGGTTGCCGGAGTTGCCGGCGGAGGAGAAGTACAGCGTGCCCGCGGCGGTCACTTCGTTGACGGCCTGCGCGACCTGCGTGTCCTGGAACGGCGACTCGTCGAAGTAGGCGACGTCGTCGACGATCACGGTGCAGTGGCCGGTGGTGCGCAGGCCTCGGATGTTGGCGGCGAAGCTCGCTTCGCTGGTGAACGCCGTGGCGAAACCGAGAGTGGCGCCGGGCGCGAGGTCGTGGACGATCTCGAGCATCGCCGTGCCCTCGTCGCCGCTGCCGGCCTGGCCCGCCAGCACGTCGACGGCCGGCAGCTCACCCGCGGCCTGCGACTTCGACAGGGAGTTGACGCCGTCGGACAGCACGCAGACCTTGATGCCGGAGCCGGTCACGCCGTACTGCGCGCGGGCGGTGTCGGCGCCGTGGGCCTTGTCGCCTTCGGACACCTGCGTCACCGCCTGGGCCACCAGCTCACGGCGCGGGTCCTGCTCACGCCACGTCATCGCCTGCGCGGCCGGCGCGACGGCGGCCACGTCACCGCGCGCCGCGATCTTGTCCACGGCGGCGAGCGGCAGGTCCGCGCGCACCGCGCCATCCGGCGAGGCGTAGCGGACGGTGCCGCCGGCCGCACGCACGGCCTTGGCCACGGCGGTCCCGGTGGTGCCGGTGATGCCTGTGATGTCGACGGAGACCGCACCGGTCTTCGCCACCGGCAGGCCGGTGCGGTAGTCGGGCAGCAGCGCGGCGAGCACGTGGTCGGCACGCAGGCGCTTCTCGATCACCAGCCGGCTGTCCTGCTTGCGCTCCGAAGGCGTCAGCGACTTCTTGATGCCCTGCAACGCGCTGATGCCGGCCTCGGTGCGCTGCGCGACGACGTCGGCCGCGGACGGCTGCGCACTCGCCACGCCGGCGCCCAGCAACACGACCCCCACCGCCAACGGCACCGACCGAGTGGCGGCCCGGCTGAATCTCCGCATCGACTCTCTCTCCCTGCTTCGCCCGCCCCACCGGCGGTAGTCAGAAGAATCTAGAGAGTCACCACCGCGCAGTACACCGACAAAAGTTTGAATCGTCCGATGTGTCCACTCCGTGGACGCGGTGGTCAGCGTAGCGGCCCGTCCCCCGCTCGTGGACCGCCTCCAGGCAGACGGGTGATGAACCGACGGACAACGACGCCGGACCGTCCGCAGTGGACGATCCGGCGTCGTGGCGGGAAGACCTCAGAAGTTGATCATGTGCCCGGCCAGGCCGTGGATCGCTTCCTTCACCGCCTCGCCCAGGGTCGGGTGGGCGTGGACGTTGCGGGCGACCTCGTGCACGGTCAGGTCCCACTGCTGAGCCAGCGTGAGCTCGGGCAGCAGCTCGGTCACGTCCGGGCCGATGAGGTGCGCGCCGAGCAGCTCGCCGTACTTGGCGTCACTGAGGATCTTGACGAAGCCGCCGGCGTCGCCGAGGCCATGGGCCTTGCCGTTGGCCGTGAAGGGGAACTTCGCGACCTGCACGTCGTAGCCCTTGTCGCGGGCCTGGGCCTCGGTCCAGCCGAAGCTGGCGATCTGCGGCTGGCAGTAGGTCGCGCGCGGGATCATCACGAAGTCGAGCTCCATGGTCTCCGCGCCGGCGATCGTTTCGGCCGCGACGATGCCCATGGACTCCGACGCGTGCGCCAGCATCAGCTTCGCCGTCACGTCGCCGATGGCGAACAGGTGGGCCACGTTGGTGCGGCCGCGGCCGTCCACCGCGATGGCGCCGCGCTCGGTGAGCTCGACGCCGGTGTTCTCCAAGCCGTAGCCCTTCACGTTGGGCGCGAAGCCGATGGCCTGCAGGACCTTGTCGGCCTCGAGCACGTCCTGCTTGCCGTCCTTCGACACCGTGACCCGGACCTTGGCGCCGGAGACGCCGGGGTCCTCGATGGCCTCGACTTTGGTGCCGGTCAGCACCTTGATGCCGAGCTTGCGGTAGCGCTTGGCCAGCTCCGCCGACACCTCGGCGTCCTCGAGCGGCACCATCCGGTCGAGGAACTCGACGATGGTCACGTCCACGCCGTAGTTGCGCAGCACGTACGCGAACTCCACGCCGATCGCGCCGGCGCCCGCGATGACGATGCTCTCGGGCACCTCGCTCTCGAGGATCTGCTGTTCGTAGGTGACCACTCGGTCACTGCGGGAAGTCCCGGGCAGCAGACGCGCCGTGGCGCCGGTCGCGATGACGCAGTGGTCGAAGGTGATCCGCTCGCCGTTGACCTCGAGGGTGTGGTCGTCGACGAACGTGCCGTGGCCGTCGTACTCCGTGATCTTGTTCTTCTTCATCAGGAAGTGCACGCCCTTGACGCGGCCGTCCGCGACCTTGCGGCTGCGCTCGTAGGCGGCCGCGTAGTCGAAGCGGATCTCGCTGTCGGAGGAGATGCCGTAGGTGGCGGCTTCTTCCTTCACCGTGTGCGCCAGCTCGGCGTTGCGCAGCAGCGCCTTCGACGGGATGCAGCCGACGTTGAGGCAGACTCCGCCCCAGTACTTCTCCTCGACGACCGCCGCGCTCAGACCGAGCTGCGTGGCGCGAATGGCGGCCACGTAGCCGCCGACACCGGCCCCCAGGACCACGACGTCATAGTGTGCACTCATACCCTCCAAATTACCCCGAACCGGCTGGCGGGGCGGGGTGACGGTGCTCGCCTCACGGACGGTCGCCGGGGGGCTCTTCGCCGCGGATCCCGGCCAGCAGATCCGTCACCGCGCGCATGATCCGGGCGGTCGCTTCTTCGAGCACCTCGCGGGTCGGCGCGCCGTTGCGGAGATCCGAAAGGTCCACCGGCGGGCCCGCCACGAGCTCGACGGTCTTGCGCGGGATCCCGTGCGGGAACCAGGCCCCGGCGGGCAGGAGGTGGTGCGTGCCCCAGTTCGCGACGGGCACCACCGGCACGCCGGTCTCCAGCGCGATCCGCGCGACGCCTGTCTTGCCCTTCATCGGCCAGCCGCCGGGGTCGGCCGAGAACGTGGCCTCCGGGAAGATCGTCACGCACTCGCCGGCTTCCACCGCCTTCACGGCGTCGCGGTACGCGCCCGCCGCCGTCGGCGCGCCGCGGTACACCGGAATGTGCTGCCCGGACCGCATCACCGAGCCGACCACCGGCAGGTCCCACAGGCTCGACTTGGCCAGGTACCGCGGCACGCGGCCGGCGGCGAGGCAGAACGCCGTGAGCGTGGTCGGGTCGGCGAACGACAGGTGGTTCGACGCCACCAGCACCCCGCCCGAGGCCGGGATGTGGTGCGCGCCCCGCACGCGGAAGCGGCTGAACAGCACGAGGAACTGCCAGACCACCTCGATCGCGAAGCTGTACCAGGCACCACGGCCGGCGCGGGCGAAGCGCCGGCCGTAGGCCTCCATCTGACGGAAGGTGAGCAGCTCCCCCTCGTTCACGAGCGGGGTCCAGCGGTCGCGCGACCGGTTTCGCAGGGCCATGAGCGTCATTCGTAGCCGAAGACCACCCGGCTCGGTGACCCCGGGTCCCGGACGCGGCGCGGATCACACCCGCTCGAGGACCACCACGGGGATCTCGCGGTCGGTCTTCTTCGCGTACTCGTTGTAGTCCGGCCACACCGCGGCGAGCTTGTCCCACAGCCGGGCGCGCTCCTCGCCGGAGACCGTGCGGGCCCGGGCGGTGAACTTGTCGGCCAGCACCTGCACGCCTGCCTCCGGGTTGGCCTCCAGGTTGAGGTACCAGCCGGGGTGCTTCGGCGCGCCGCCCTTGGAGGCGACGATGACGGGGTTGCCGTCCACCTCCTGGTAGATGAGCGCGAACTTGCGGTCCTCACCGGACTTGCGGCCCTTGGTCGTCAGGACCAGTGTCGGCACGCCGGGCTGCCACTCGTGGCCGACCTCGCCGTCGGTCTCCTCGTAGCGGCGGACGTGCTCGTCACCAAAAAGCATCCGTGTGTTTCCTCTCGGCTCGTCGATCTCGCGGTCGTCCCAGCCTGCCGCGAACCGGTCGGTCGTGCTGATCAGCTCGTGCAGGGTCCGGGGCTCGTCGAAGGCGTGACCGGCGTCGGAGATCATCTTCAGCTCCGCGCCGGGCAGGACCTGCGCCAGCTCCCACGCCGTGGTCGCGGGAGTGACCACGTCATACCTTCCCTGCACGAGAACGCACGGGATGCCCGTGAGCTTCCCGGCTTCGCGAATGAGCTGGTCCTCGGCCAGCCAGCCGCCGTGGCGGAAGTAGTGGTTCTCGATGCGCGCGATGGCGAGCGCGAACTCCGGTTCGGTGAACGCCGACACCACTTCCTCCTGCGGCGTGAACTTCACCGTCTCGCCCTCCCACCGGCTCCACGCGATCGCCGCCGGTCCGTGGACTTCGGGGTCCGGGTGGTGCAGCAGCTCGTGATACACCTCAAGGAGGTTGTCGCTGCGGCGCGCGTACGGCACGGGCGCGAGGAACCGCGACCACGCCTCCGGGAACAAGCACGCGGCGCCACCGCCGAAAAGCCACTGGATCTCTTTCACCCGCAGCGTCGCGACTCCGCGCAACACGAGCTCGCTGACGCGGTGCGGGTACTGCTCGGCGTACGCGAGGGCAAGCACGCTGCCCCAAGAGCCCCCGAACAGCTGCCACCGGCCGATGCCGCGGTCTTCGCGCAGGAGCTCCATATCGGCGACCAGATGCCAGGTGGTATTCACCGACAGGTCCGCCTCGGCCGTGCTGCCGTGGGGTGTGCTGCGGCCACAACCGCGCTGGTCGAACAGCAGGATCCGGTACCGCTCGGGGTCGAACAGCCGCCGGTGCCGCGCCGACGCGCCGCCACCGGGACCGCCGTGCAGGAACGCCACCGGCTTGCCCGCGGGGTTCCCGCACTCCTCCCAGTAGATTACGTTGCCATCGCCCACCGGCAGCATCCCGTGGTCGTAGGGTTCGATTTCCGGGTACAGACCGAGCATGGGGCCACTATGCCCGAGGAACCACCATGGAGGAGCGATGAAGTCCGGGCCGCACGTGACCCTGGCGGACGTGGCACAAAGCGCCGACGTGTCACTCGCCACGGCTTCGCGGGTGCTCAACGGCACCGCATCCGTCCGCACGGACCTGCGCGATCGCGTGATGTCGGCCGCGGCTGAGCTCGCGTACGCACCGAACGCACACGCCCAGGCACTCGCCGGAGGGACACATCGGACGGTCGGGGTGATCTGTCACGATGTGTCCGATCCGTACTTCTCCGCGGTCGCCGGCGGGGTCATGAAGGTGGCCAACGGCAACGGCCTGCTCGTGATGCTCGCCGATACTTTCCGCGACGCCGACCGCGAAGTGGCGTATGTCTCGGCACTGCGGGCGCAGCGGGCGTCGGCGATCGTGCTGATCGGGTCCGCGTTCGAGGACCGCTCGTGGGAACGCGCGATGGCCGCGGAGCTCGACCCGTACCGCCGTGGCGGCGGCCAGGTCGCCGCCGTCAGCCGGCACCGCGGGCTCAAAGTGGACACCGTGCAGCCCGACAACCGCGGCGGCGCGGCTGCGCTGGCGAAGGCGCTCGTCGGGCTGGGCCACAAGCGGTTCGCCGTGCTGGCCGGGCCGACACGGCTCACGACGGTGTGCGACCGGCTCGACGGGTTCGCCGAAGAGCTCGCCGCCCAGGGCGTCAAGCTGTCCGACGAAGACGTTTTCGAGACCGCCTTCACCCGCGACGGCGGCTACGAAGCGGCGAAGCGGCTTTTGGAGCGGCCGAAGCGCAAGCGCCCGACGTGCGTGTTCGCGGTCACAGACCTGATGGCGATCGGTGCGCTGGCCGCGTTGCGCGAGGCCGGCGTCGCCGTGCCGGGCGAGATCTCCGTCGCGGGCTTCGACGACATCCCGGTGGTCCGCGACCTCACGCCGGCGCTCACCACGGTCGCACTTCCCCTGGAACAGCTGGGCGAACGCGCGATGGACCTCGCGCTCAAGGGTTCCGGCGCGCGAGCGCGCACGGTCCGGGTCAACGCCGAGGTCGTGTTGCGCGAAAGCACCGCGCGCCCGAGGCGCTGAGAACCGTCCTTTGTAGACCTAACCGGGTTCCGCGGATTTCCCGGCACGCCCCCGCCAGGGTGTTGGTTAGGCTGCTCCCGTGGCCAAGGTGCTGGTGGTGGAGGACGACGTGACGATCGGCGGCGTCCTGGAGTCGTCGCTCGCGCGCCACGGCCACGAGGTGCGCTGGTGCCGCGACGGCCGCAGCGCCCTGAACGAGGCCGGGGCCGAGCTCGTGCTGCTCGACCTGGGTCTGCCCGACCTCGACGGCGTGGACGTGTGCCGCCGCCTGCGCACGAGCATGCCGGGTGCCGTCGTCGTGATCCTCACCGCGCGGACCGACGAGATGGACGTGGTCGTGGGCCTCGACGCGGGTGCCGACGACTACCTCACCAAACCCATCCGCCTCGGCGAGCTGCTCGCCCGCGTGCGCGCCCACCTGCGTCGCGGCGCGCCCGCGAACCCCGCGGTGCCGGTGGTCACCGTCGGCTCGCTCGTGGTCGACGCGGCGAGCCGGCGCGCGGTCGTCGGCGGGCGGGAGGTGGACCTGCGGGCGCGGGAGTTCGACCTGCTGGCGCGCCTCGCCGAGCAACCAGGCGTGGCGGTGAGCCGGGAGCGGCTGATGGCCGACGTCTGGGACGCGAACGCGCACGGCTCCACCAAGACGCTCGACGTCCACATCGCGGCCTTGCGGCGCAAGCTCGCGGACGCCGCGCCCGAGCCGGCCGACGTGCCCCGGATCGCCACCCTGCGCGGGCACGGCTACCGCCTGGAAGAGGCCTGAGCGTGCGCCGCCGGATCGTGACGCTCACGGTGCTCGCCGCCGTGGTCGCCACCGTGCTGTTCGGGCTGCCGCTGGCCGTCGCGGCACTGTGGTACTTCCGTGAGGACACCGGCTCCGAGCTCGAACGCGCCGCCGACGGCACGGCGCTGGAGGTGTCCGACGCGCTCGCCGCCGGGCGCGTGCCAAGCCAGCCGGTGCAGGGCAGCGCGACCGTCGGGATCTACGACCCGCGGGGACAGCTGGTCTCCGGCGCGGGCCCGGAGACCGCCGACGCGGTGGTGCACCAGGTGTCCGGGGCGGACGTCGACGTGGCGTCCGGACAGGTCGGCGGCGAGGACGTGCTGGCGGTGCCGGTGATGGACGGCGCGCGGCTCGCGGGCGTGGTCCGGGCGGCGATGCCGCACACCGTGCTCCTGCGCCGCGTCGGCCTGACCTGGCTCGGGATGATCGGGTTCGGCGTCGCCGCCGTGGCCGCGAGCTGGCTCATCGCGCGGCGCATCGCGGCCCGGCTGTCGAGCCCACTGGAGGAGCTGTCGTCCGCCGCGACCCGGCTCGGCGACGGTGACTTCACGGCTCGCAGCCCCCGCGCGGGCATCACCGAGATCGACCGGGTCGGCGCGGCGCTGGACGTGACCGCGGAGCGGATCGGCGAGACGCTCGATCGCGAACGCGCGTTCTCGGCCGAGGCGTCGCACCAGCTGCGTACGCCACTCGCCGGCTTGCGGCTGCAGCTGGAGGCCGCGCTGGAGACGCCCGGGCTCGACCCGTACGAGGCGATCCGCGCCGGCATCGACTCGGCCGACCGGCTCGAGCGCACGATCGACGACCTGCTCGCGTTGTCCCGCGAACGCCGGGCGCCACGCGCCGAGCTCGACCTCGACGCGGTGCTGGCCGAGCTGCGCGAGGCGGGCGCTCCGCTGCTCAACGGCCGAGGGCTTCACGTCGACGTCCTGGACCCGCCCACCGTCCGGGCTTCGGCGGCGGCCGTGCGCCAGGTGCTCGCGGTGCTGCTCGACAACGCGACGACGCACGGCCGTGGGCCGGTCACCGTCGTCGCGCGCGACGCGGGGGGCGCGCTCGCGATCGACGTGGCCGACGACGGCCCGGATCTCGGCGACACCGACCCGTTCGCCCTGGCCCGCACCGCGCCGCCGGGGCACGGCATCGGGTTGCGGCTGGCCCGCAGCCTGGCCGAGGCCGACGGCGGGCGGCTGCGGCTGTCGAGCCCGCACCCGCCGACGTTCACCCTGCTGCTGCCCGCGAGCGACGACCCGGCGGAGCCGGCCGCATCCGCGGAGCCGGCTGAAGCGGCCCAGCCGGCCGAGCCATCGCCCGCCGTCGCGGAGTGAACAGATCACCGTTTCCGGCCGTGATAGTGCAATGAAACACCCAGATCTCATCCGAACGCGCAACGTTTTCCAGTTTTCGGGGCACACTTCGCTCAATACCGTGGCTCGCACCCGATCTTCATCGCAGCCGCGACGACGAGGAGTAGCCAGGTGACGTCCACCCCGACCCGCGTGCGGTTCGGCACTGCGCTGGGGCGCCGCAAACCGGTCGCGGACCTGGTGGCCGAAGCCGGCCACGGCCCGTTGAAACGGTCGCTCGGCCTGGGCCAGCTCACGATGCTGTCCATCGGCGCGACGCTGGGCAGCGGCATCTTCGTGGTGCTCGGCGAGGCCGTGCCCGTGGCAGGGCCCGCCGTGGTGCTCTCGTTCGTGCTCGCCGGGGTCACGGCGCTGTTCTCCGCGCTGTCCTACGCCGAGCTCGCGGGCCTGATCCCGCTGTCGGGCTCGTCGTACTCCTACACGTACGCCACGCTCGGCGAGCTGGTGGCGTGGGTCTGCGGCTGGTGCCTGATCCTGGAGTACGGCGTGTCCGTGGCGTCGGTGGCCGTCGGCTGGGGCCAGTACGTGAACGAGCTGCTGCGGCTGGCGTTCGGATTCACGCTGCCCGAGTCGATCAGTGGCCCACCCGGCGACGGCGGGCTGGTGAACGTGCCCGCGATCGTCGTGGTGCTGCTGGCGATGGTGCTGCTGCTTTCGGGTGCGAAGGAGAGCGCGCGGGCCAACGCGATCATGGTCGTGGTGAAGATCGCGACGCTGGTCCTGTTCTGCGCCATCGCGTTCACCGCGGTGCAGGCCAAGAACTTCACGCCGTTCCTGCCGCTGGGCCTCGCCGGCATGAGCGCGGGTGGCGCGAAGCTGTTCTTCTCCTACATCGGGTTCGACGCCGCGTCGACCGCCGGAGAGGAGGCCCGCAACCCTCAACGCGACCTGCCGCGTACGATCCTGCTCTCGCTCGGCATCGTCACGGTCCTCTACTGTCTGGTGGCCGTCGCGGCGGTCGGCGCCCTGCCGTGGCAGCGGTTCGACGACCAGCAGGCGGCCCTGTCGCACGTGCTGACCTCGGTGCTGGACAGCCCGTTCTGGGCCGGTGTGCTCGCCGTCGGCGCCATCGTGGCGATCTCCAGCGTGGTACTGACCGTCCTCTACGGACAGACGCGGATCCTGTTCGCCATGTCGCGCGACGGACTCGTCCCCAAGTCACTGTCCACAGTGCACTCGAAGACCGGCGTACCGCGCACGAACACCCTGGTGGTGTCGGCGTTCGTCGCCGTGCTCGCCGCGTTCGTACCGCTGGGCAAGATCGCCGACGCGACCAGCATCGGCACACTCTTCGCGTTCGGGCTGGTCAACATCGCCGTGCTCGTGCTGCGCCGGCGCCGCCCGGACGACGCGCGCACGTTCCGCGTACCGTTCTCCCCCGTCACACCGATCCTGGGTGTGCTCTGCTGCGCGTACATGATGTTCAGCCTCGACGGCGCCACCTGGGTCGTGTTCGGCGGCTGGATGCTGCTCGGGCTGGTGCTGTACTTCGGTTACGGCATCCGGCGTTCGCGGCTGGCGACGGCGAAATGATCGTCGCCGTCCACCAAGGGCCGTACGGGGAGCTGCCCGCCGCGCTCGCTGCCGCGGCCGAAGGCGGAGCCGCGCTCGTCGTCACCGCGGAGATGATCACCACGGGGTACGCCATCGGCGCCGCCGCGGTCGCCGAACGCGCCGAGCCGGCCGACGGAGCGCTGGCTCAGAAACTGGGCGCGCTCGCGGCCGAGCACAGCGTCGCACTGGTCTACGGCTACCCTGAACGCGATGGCGACGCCGTGTACAACTCGGCGCAACTGCTGTCCGCACAAGGGGAACGGCTCGCCAACTACCGCAAGACGCACCTCTACGGCGAGATCGACCACAGCCAGTTCTCCCCTGGCGCGGACCTGGTGGTGCAGGCGGACCTCGGCGGGCTGCGCGTGGGACTGCTCATCTGCTACGACGTGGAGTTTCCCGAGCCGGTGCGTGCGCACGCCCTCGCCGGCACCCAGTTGCTGCTCGTGCCGACCGCCTTGATGCGGCCGTACGAGCGGGTCGCGGACGCGCTCGTCCCCATCCGGGCGCACGAAAGCCAGCTGTATGTCGTGTACGCGAACCGCTGTGACACCGAGGGCGAGCTGTCCTACTGCGGCCACTCCACCGTCGCCTCGCCCGACGAGACCGTGGCGAAAGCCGGCGAAGGACCCGAGCTGATCTTCGCCGATGTCGACCCGGCCGTGCTCGCGCGTCCGGAGAACACCTACCTGGCCGATCGCCGGCCCGCGTTGTACCGATCCCTGACCGAAGAAGGACCCCAGGCATGACCTCCGCCGTCCCGACCGCGATCCCCACGGACGAGCCGGCCGGGCGCCCGATCACCATGTTCGGCCCCGACTTCCCGTTCGCCTACGACGACTACCTCGCCCACCCCGCCGGGCTCGGCACCGTGCCGACGGAGCACCACGGCACCGAGGTCGCCGTGATCGGCGGCGGGCTCTCCGGTGTCGTCACGGCCTACGAACTCATGAAGCTCGGGCTGCGCCCGGTGGTGTACGAGATCGCCGAGCTGGGCGGACGCCTGCGCACGCACCGTTTCCCCGGCTTGCCCGACGACGTGGTCGCCGAAATGGGCGCGATGCGCTTCCCGCCGGCGTCCACCGCGTTGTTCCACTACATCGACAAGGTGGGCCTGAAGACCTCACCGTTCCCGAATCCGCTCGCGCCCGCGACGTCGAGCACGGTCGTGGACCTCAAGGGCCACAGCCACTACGCGCGCACGCAGGACGATCTGCCGCCGGTGTTCGGCGAAGTCGCCCAGGCGTGGCAGCGCACGCTCGACGAGCACGCGTCCTTCGCCGAGATGCAGACCGCGATTCGCGACCGCGACGCAAAAACCGTGAAGCGGATCTGGAACGAGCTCGTGCCGCGCCTGGACAACCAGACCTTCTACGGCTTCCTGTGCGATTCGCCCGCGTTCGCGTCGTTCCGCCACCGCGAGATCTTCGGCCAGGTCGGTTTCGGCACGGGCGGCTGGGACACCGACTTCCCCAACTCGATCCTGGAGATCCTGCGCGTCGTCTACACCGGCGCCGACGACGAGCACCGCAGCATCACCGGCGGCAGCAGGCAGCTGCCGGTGCGGTTGTGGGACCACGCACCGGAAACGCTCGCGCACTGGCCCGCCGGCACCAGCCTCGCCACTCTGCACGAGAACGGCCGGCCGCGCCCCGGCGTCACGCGGCTGCACCGCACGGCGCCGAACAACGTGACCGTCACCGACGCGTCCGGGCACATCCGCACCTTCCGCGCCGCGGTGTTCACCGCGCAGAGCTGGATGCTGCTGTCCAAGATCGAATGCGACGAGGCGCTGTTCCCGATCGACCACTGGACGGCCATCGAGCGCACGCACTACATGGAGTCGTCGAAGGTGTTCGTGCCGGTGGACCGGCCGTTCTGGCTCGACCGCGACCCCGTGACCGGGCGCGACACGATGAGCATGACGCTGACCGACCGGATGCCGCGCGGCACCTATCTGCTCGGCGACGACCCGGGCAAACCCGCCGTGATCTGCCTTTCCTACACGTGGGCCGACGATTCCCTGAAGTGGCTGCCGCTGAGCGTCTCGGAGCGCGTGGAGGTGATGTTGCAGTCGCTGCGCGAGATCTACCCCGGCGTCGACGTGCGCAAGCACCTCGTGGGCGACCCGGTGACCGTGTCGTGGGAAGCGGAACCGCATTTCATGGGCGCGTTCAAGGCGAACCTGCCCGGCCACTACCGCTACCAGCACCGGTTGTTCACGCACTTCAAGCAGGACGCGCTGCCCGAGCGCTACCGCGGGCTGTTCCTCGCCGGCGACGACGTGTCGTGGACCGCGGGCTGGGCCGAAGGCGCGGTGCAGACGGCGCTCAACGCGGTGTGGGGCGTGCAGCGGCACTTCGGCGGCGAGTCGGCGCCGGCCAACCCCGGTCCTGGTGACCTGTTCGACGACCTGGCGCCGATCGAACTGCCGGACTGACCCCGCGGCCAGTCAACCCGTACCCGGCGGTAGCCAACCAATGGTGTCCCCGGGTGCGACACCGCCGGAGATCGGTCGGCCCGGCTGAACCGATCATGCGAAAATATTACGTATGAATACGGAGCCGGCGCCGAAGTGGCGGAGACTGGAACCGGACGAGCGCAGAGAACAGATCTACGCCTGCGCGGCGCGCCTGTTCGGCGAACGGCCCTACTCGGCGGTGTCCACTTCGGACATCGCCGCGGCCGCCGGGGTCGCGCGGGGGTTGATCAACCACTACTTCGGCACGAAACGCGAGCTGTACCTGGAAATCGTGCGGCGCGCGCTGACCGTGCCGCGGCTCGCGATCGAGATCCTGCCCGACGGGCCGCTCGAGCTGCGCGCGGACGTGGCCATCGACTGGTTCCTCGACATGGTGCGCTCGCAGGAGAAGACGTGGCTCGCCGCGATCGCGCCCGAGGGCATCGGGCGCGACGCGGAGGTCGACCGCATCCTCGAAGAAGCCGACCGCGAATCGGCCGACCGCGTGCTGGAGGCCGTTGGCCTTTCGCGCGACAGCGAGCACGGTGAGGAGCTGAACGCGGCCGTGCGCGCGTTCGCCGGCATGGTGAAGGCGGCGGGACGGGAGTGGCTCGTGCGGGGTTCGCTGAGCCGGGACCAGGTGCACACGCTGCTGAGCAAATCGCTCGTCACGCTCATCGGTGAGGTGTTCCCGCTGATCCAGGGCGAAGTTCCCGGGGAATGACGGAACCCCCGGCACCACGAGGGGGGAGGAAAGTGCCGGGGGCCCCGGCCGGAAGCCTCACGACCCCCGGCTCCTTGTCACGTTACCCCTGGTCGACGTGGGTTCGCTGTCAGTTTCCCCCCGATTTCACCGGGGTGGTCACACGTTCGGCCCACACCGGAAGGCTGCTACCACCCGATCAGCCCCGAGGCTCGGCCTCGAGCTCGGCCAGGCGGTGCGCCAGCCCGTCCACGCAGCGGCGCACCGCGTAGTCGTACAGGCGGGCGTACCAGCCGGCCGCCAGCTCCGGATCGGCCATCAGCTCCCGCATCGCGCGGCCCTGCGCGGCCATGCCGGGCAGGTCGGCACGGTCGTGATAGGTCGCGTACTCCTCGGTGTTGTCCAGGCGCAACGCGAGCGTGCTGTCGCGGTCGTCCTCCATCGCGACGAACTGGCAGGCCGTGGCGACGAGCACGTTGTAGGCCAGCACGCTCTCCTCGCCGAAGCCGGCGGCGAGCAGCACGCCGACCCCGCGGTCGATCGTGCGGATGGCGGCCGACACCGACGGCCCGAACAGCACCAGCCGCCGCGCCGTGCCGGGGTGCGCCCGCAACACCGTGCGCAGCTCGGCCAGCAGTTCGGCGAACCAGTCCTGCCACGGCAGGTCTTCGTCGGGCAGGCTCAGCAGGCCGACGACGCGATCGAGCACCGCGGCCACGACCGCGTCCCGGTCGCCGACGTGGTGGTAGATCACCGCGGGGTAGGCGTCCACGGCCGCAGCGAGCTGGCGCAACGTCCAGTTGTCGAGGCCGCGCTCGGCGGTCAGCGCGACCGCGGCGTCGACCACCTTTTCGGCGGTGACGGCCGGCAGTCCCGCTGCCGCGCGCGAGCGAGGACGGTTCCCGGCCCGCGAGGACGAAGACGGCATGCGATGTACCGTATCCGGATAACGACGGCGCGTGCCAGGATTCGGGGATCTAGGGCAGGATCAGGGCATGCCCCGTGCCCTGGCCAACGGCCTCGAACTCGAGTACGACACTTTCGGCGACGCCGCGAACCCGCCACTGGTGCTCGTGATGGGCCTCGGTGCCCAGATGGTGACGTGGGAGACCGGGTTCTGCGAGCTGATCGCGAGCCGGGGATTCTTCGTCGTCCGCTTCGACAACCGCGACATCGGCCTGTCGGCCTACCTCGACGAGCTCGGCGCGCCCGACCTGGCGGGGATCTCGGCCGGGCAGGCCTCGGCGCCGTACCTGCTCTCGGACCTCGCCGACGACACCGTCGGCCTGTTCGACGCGCTCGGCTTCGCGAAGGCCCACGTGGTCGGCGCGTCGATGGGCGGGATGGTCGTGCAGCAGCTCGCCATCGACCACCCGGACCGGCTGCTGAGCCTCACGTCGATCATGTCCACGACCGGCGACCCGACCGTCGGGCACACCTCGCCCGCCGCGCTGGCCACGCTGACGCGCCCACCCGCGGCGACGCGCGAGGAGGCCATCGAGCAGAGCATCGCCTCCTACCGCACCACCGGCTCGCCTGGTTACCCCGCGACCGACGAGTACCTGCGGTTCAAGGCAGCGCGGGGCTACGACCGCGCGCAGCACCCGATGGGCACGCTGCGCCAGGCCGCGGCAGTTGTCGCGTCGGGCGACCGCACGGAGGCGCTGCGCTCGCTGCGGCTGCCGACAGTGGTCGTGCACGGTGACTCCGACCCGATGATCGACGTGAGCGGCGGCAAGGCCACCGCCGCCGCGATCCCCGACGCCGAGCTGGTGGTCATCCCCGGCATGGGCCACGACCTGCCCGAACCGCTGTGGCCGGAAATCGTGGGCGCGATCGTGCGGGCCACGAGCCGCAGTTACCAATCCGGCCAAAAGTAGGCCGACCCCACGCGGTACGTAACCGTTGCTACGAAGCCATTCGGCCGTGACTGTGGTCGGATTGGCAACGATCGGCACAGTTAAGGAGACGTCAAGAACACCGCTTGGGCTGTAGGGAAAGCGTCCGCGCCTCTCGTGCGGTGCGGGCGGGCGCGCTGAGCTGGACCCATGGGCATCACCGGTGGTTTCGGTTTCCCGCTCGGCTGCGCGGCCGTGGTGGCCGCCTCGATCGGGGCGGACGTCGCGGGGGCGACCGCGCACCCGCTCTACGCGCTGGTGCCGCTGGCGCTCGTCGTGGTCGCCGCCGCTGCGACCACGGCCCCGGCCGCGGCGGCGGGGATCGCCGTCGTGGCCTGGGCCGTCGACTCCGGCTTCATCCTCGGCCGCGAAGGCCACCTCCTCTTCGACACCGCGAGCGGGCGCGCCGCCCTCGTGCTCGGCGCGGTGCTCGTCGTGGGCTTGCTGTCTCGGCTCGTGGTGACGGCGGCGGTCCGCGCCCGCCGCCGGGTTCACCCGCGGCCGCACCGGTTCGTGGCGTCCGTCCCCTCGCCGCGAACCGCCGGACAGCGGCGGACCGATCACGCAGCCTCCGCTTGATCGACCCGGCCGGTACCCCGTCCGGAGCGGCCAACCCGTCGTTGTTGGCCGTTCCCGGACGGGGTACCGGCGCGTCCGCGGCCGGTCGAGCGTGGTTGGCTGTGCGGGTGTGACGGTGTCCTGGTGTGTCGAAATCGACTCGCGTCGGGCTCCCGGCGGTGCCAGGCTGGGACGGTCACACGTCGTCACCTTCGGAGGTAAGCATGAGTGATCCGCAACCGTCGCCCAGCGGCGAGGAGGACGACGTCAAGCGCAAGTTCCGCGAGGCGCTGGAGCGCAAGCAGGCCCACGCCCGCTCCGGCTCCGCCCACGAAACCGGTGGCGGCAAGAACCAGCACGCCCACGGGCCCGCCGCGAACAAGCGCACGTTCCGCCGCAAGAGCGGCTGAGCGTCACCCACCGAAGAAGGCCCTCTCACCGCGGTGAGAGGGCCTTTCTCATGCCTCCAGCAGCCGGGCCAGCCGAGCGGTGTCGCGCAGGTACTGCTCATACGGGAAGCCGGCTTCGAGCAGGGCGGCGCGCAGTTCGTCGTAGAGCGGTTTCCCGTTGTCGTGGAAGGCTTTCGAGCCGACCTCGGTGATGCTCACGAGCCGGCGCCGGGCGTGTTCGGGGTCCTGGCGGACAGCCACGAGCCCGGCGGTCTCCAGCGGGCGCAGCGCGCGGCTGATCGCCGGGTCGGACACCGACAGCGCCTGTGCCAGCTGGTGCTGGGTCACCGGCTGGATGTCCTCCAGTGTGCCCAGCAGCCGCATCTGGCTGTAGCTCAGGCCCCCGGCACCACCGGCACTGTCGGAGCGCCGGCGCGCGGCCTCCCCCAGCAGGAACACCACGCGATGCAGCAAGTCAGCGAGATCGTCGTCCACACCACAAGTCTACCCTGAGTCTTGCTAGGTTAATATTAACCATGCAAGACTCAAGTCATGACCACGATCGAGTACCTCGCCCAGTCCGCCGTTCCCCTGGTCTTCGTCCTGGTGCCGGCCATCGGCGCCTTCCTCCGCACCCGGCACAGCCCCTCTCGCCAAGCCGCACTGGAAACCTGGCAACGGTGGTGGGCCATCGGCGCCCTCGGCTGCGGGAGTCTCTGGATGACGCTCGCGTTCGTCGGGGCCCCGGACGTGATGGCCACGGCGATCGGCTTCACGCGGACCCCGTTCGAGTTCGAAATCGCCTTCGCCAACCTCGGGCTCGCGATCATGGGCTTCCGCGCCGCGTCGGCCTCGACCCGGGAACGCCTTACGATCGGAATCGGCGCCGGGATGTTCCTCTGGGGCGCGGTCGTCGGGCACGTCTACCAGTGGTTCGCCAACGGCGACCACGCGCCGGGCAACACCGGCGGGGTCCTGGTCACCGACCTGCTCATCCCCGCCGTGATGATCATCCTCGCGCGCCGCGCGCAGCGACTGTCCACATCGGAGCGGATCACGCCGGCCCTCGTCTGAACCCTGCCGAGCAAAGCGGGCGCACGGAAACCCGTGCGCCCGCCGTCGTGAAAAACTCAGACCGTCAGGATCGAACGCAGCCGGCCGACGTCGGCCATGCGACGCTCGGCGAGGCGGTCGGCCGCCGCGGCGGGCGGGACGCCGTCGGCCTTGGCCAGGGCGTACACGGCCTTCGTGGTGTCGAAGATGGCCGTGGTCTTGCGCTGAGCGCGGGCGAAGTCGAAGCCGTGGCGTTCGTCGTCGACCTGGATCACGCCGCCGGCGTTGACCAGGTAGTCGGGTGCGAAGAGGATGCCGCGGTCGTCGAGGAGCTTGTCGACGCCGGGGTGGGCGAGCTGGTTGTTCGCGGCACCGCACACGATGCGGGCCTGCAGAGCGGCCACCGTCTCGTCCGTGAGCACACCACCGAGAGCGCACGGGGCGAAGACATCGAGGTCCGTGCGGATCAGGGTGTCCACATCGGACACGACCTCGACGCCCGGGTACGCGGCGCGCGTGCGCTCCAGCGCGGGCGCCGACACGTCGGTGATCACGACCTGCGCGCCCGCCTCCACGAGGTGGCCCACGAGGATGTGGCCGACCTTGCCGACGCCGGCCACGCCGACCCGGCGGCCGGCCAGCTCGGGCACGCCCCACACGTGGTCGGCCGAAGCGCGCATGCCCTGGTAGACGCCGTACGCGGTGAGCACCGAGGAGTCGCCCGCACCACCGTCTTCGGGCGAGCGGCCGGTGACGAACTTGGTCTCGCGGGCCACCACGTCCATGTCGTGCACGTACGTGCCCACGTCGCAGGCCGTGATGTAGCGGCCGCCGAGGGACTGCACGAAGCGGCCGTATGCACGCAGCAGCGCTTCGGACTTCATCGTGGCCGGGTCGCCGAGGATCACGGCCTTGCCGCCGCCGAGGTCGAGCCCGGCCAGCGCGTTCTTGTACGCCATCCCCTTGGAGAGCGCTAGCACGTCGTCGAGCGCGTCGTCCTCGGTGGCGTAGGGGTAGAAGCGAGTGCCGCCGAGCGCCGGGCCCAGTGCGGTGGAGTAAATACCGATGATGGCTTTGAGGCCGCTGGCCTCGTCGTGGCAGTACACGACTTGTTCATGGCCGCTGTGCCGGCCGAACACTCCTTCGGTCACGGTGGTGACTCCCTTGTCTGACCGCTCGCGGTTCGTGGCCGCGCGCTCCGGAAGGTGGTGTGCCGGACGGAGGTCGTCCACCCCGCACACCGCCAACCTAGAGCCATCCGCGCGAACCGACCACCGCAGGTCGTCGATCAGCCGGCGACGACCTTCCCGATCTTCGCCATCGCTGCTTCCAGCTGGGCATCCGACAGGTACGGCGCCGGGCCGAACCGCAGGTAGGAGCCCCTGCTGTCGGTCCGGACGCCGTGCTCGGCCAGCGCGTTCTGCAGGTCGCCGGCCGAGGGGCTGCGCAGCGACAGAAACCCGCCGATCATCCCCAGCGGCGTCTCGCGGTCCCTCGACACCACGTCGGCGGGAAGGCCGAGGTCGTCGAAGCACTGCGCCAGCAGGCCGACCTGGTGCTGCGACACCGTGCGCAGGAACTCCGGCGTCAGGCCGTGCTCGGCGAAGAACCGCTGCACGCGCACGCCGCGGTAGTGGCTCGACGGGTCGTAGGTCGCGCCGGCGAAGCGGTCGCCGCCGGTGGCGTAGGCGACGCGGTCCGGGCGCTGCCGGTCGGCGAGCGCGCCGAACTCCGCGTACCAGCCGGTGACGACCGGGCGCAGCTCCTGCGCGTGGGCCGGCAGGCGCAGGAAGCAGTTGCCCTCGCCGAGCTGGAGGTACTTGTAGCCGCCGCCGACCACCCACGCGTTGGTGAGTCCCAGGTCGTGCAGCGAGAACGGCACGACGCCCAGGGCGTGGTAGGCGTCCACGACCAGTTCGACATTGCCGGCGCGGCAGACGTCGGCCAGGTGCGCGAGCCCGGGCACGAGCCGCGAGGTCTCGAACAGCACGGCGGACACGAGCACGGCCGCCGTGTTCTCGTCGACCTCCGCGGCCACGCGTTCGGCCAGCGTCGGCACGGGGTCCACGGGCACCCGCACGACCTCGACGCCCTCTTCCTCCAGCCGTGCGAGCTGGCGGCGCAGGGTGTGGAACTCACCGCCGGTGGTGACCAGGCGCGGGCGGGACCGCAGCTCGATCGCCGAGAGGAACCGGATCACGAGCTCGTGGGTGTTGGCGCCCAGGGCGTACTCGCCGTGCGGGTCGGACAGCAGCGCGCGGAAGCCTGCGCGCAGCTCGTCGGCCTTGGCGAACGCGGCGGTCCACTTCTCGTCGACGTCGCGGGCCGCGTCGGCGAACGCCTCGGCCAGACCTTCCTCCGCGACGTCGGGCCAGGCCTGGTGGGAGTGCGCCGAGAGCAGCAACCGGTCGGCCACGCGGAAGCGCGAGTAGTGCGGCGCGAGCGCGTTGTCGTCCGCGCGCAGGGAATCCAGCGTCGTCACAGCTTGCTCCGCACGGCCCACAGGTCCGGGAACATCGGCTGGAAGAGGGTGGTCCGCAGGTACGTCGCGCCCGACGACCCGCCCGTCCCGGTCTTGTCGCCGATGGTCCGCTCGACCATCTTCACGTGCCGGTAGCGCCACTCCTGCATCCCTTCGTCGAGGTCGACGAGGCACTCCGCGACCACCGAGGGGCCGCCGTCGTCCTGGTAGACCTTCAGCAGTACCGCCTGCAGTTCGGGCGAAGGTGCCACCGGCCGGGTGACGTCTCGATCACTGTCCACGGCATAACCACTGTTCGCGAGGTATTTGAGGAACGAATCGAACAGCGATGGCCGCCGCATCGCCGCCGCGATCCGGGCGCGCTGCTCGCCGCCTTCGGGGTAGTGCGCGAACACGCGCTCGTCGCGGCGGCCGAGCACCGCTTCCAGCTCGCGGAACTGGGCCGACTGGAAGCCGCTGGACGCGTCGAGGCGCGCCCGGAAACTCGTGAACTGGCTGGGCGTCATGGTCTCCAGCACGTCGAGCTGCGCGACGATCACCTTCAGCACCGTGAGGATGCGCCGCAGGGTACGGATCGCGTGCGCGGTGTTGCCGGCTTCGAGGTTGGCCTGCAGGAACTCCGCCTCGTGCAGGATCTGCTTGAACCACAGCTCGTACACCTGGTGGATCACGATGAACAGCAGCTCGTCGTGCTCGTCGGAACGCGGGCGCTGGGCCTGGAGCACCTCGTCGAGCGCGAGGTACGACGTGTAGCTCAGCGCGGCCTGCGTGTCGTCGGCCTGGGTCATGGGTTCCTCACCTCGTCGAAATCACTGGTCCGCACAGCACGATCGAAGTGCCGTTGCGCCGCGGGCGCCAGCGCGGCGTACAGGTCGTGGAAGAGCTCGACGGCCGCCGCGCGCCGGCCGGGCGCGGGAATCAGCTCGCCGGGCAGCTCGGGGTCGAGCGACGGGAACACGCGGAACTCGTGCACCAGTCTCGTTCGCACCGTAAACGCTTGCGCGTCGGGCAGATCGTGCGGGCTGCCACCGAACTCGGTCACGAACGCGTCATAGCGGGCCGACAGCTCCTCGAGGTCCCAGGCCCGCCCGGCGAACCGGCGGACGTCGAGCGCCGCCGACGGGGTGCCCAGCATCAGGCCGGCGTGCTCGGTCACGCCGAGCTCGGCGAGCAGGCCGAGCACCTCGGCCTCGCGGTCGTGCGGCGCGATCCACGTGCCGTCCTGCATCGGGCCGAAGCCGAGGAACCGCAAGCGCCGCACGAGCGTCTCGCGGGCCTGGCGGCGGGTCTCGGGGATGTTCTGCCACAGCACCGTCCACGGGCCGGCGGGCCGCTCGCGGCGGCCGAGACTGAAGATGCGCCGGTCGCCGTCGGCCAGGACCGCGACGGTGCGGCTCGTGAGCGAGTAGTGCACCAGCCGGCCTTCGCGGTGGCGCGCCAGCAGGTCGCGGTTGACCAGCCGGGTGAGCGCGATGCGGGCTGCGCCGTCGGAGAAGCCCAGCTCGGTGAGCAGCGACACGAGGCCGCCCGACCACACGCGCCGGCTCTCGCGCGGCCGCACGTAGCTGCCCAGGAGCGTGATGACCAGCTCCTGCGGTCCGGTGGGCGATGGTTCGGGCACGGCATGACTCTATACACCCCAGTCCGCTGCGGTGTAGCTTTCGAGCGAGTAGGTTGTCAGGAGGCTGGATGAAACGGCTGGTGGTTGTCACCGGCGGCACTCGCGGCATCGGCGCGGCGATCGCGGAACGGTTCACGGCGGCGGGTGACACGGTGCACGCGCCGGGCAGACGCGAGTGCGACGTGACCGACGAGCAGGCCGTGCGCTCGTACTTCGCCGATTTGGGCCCGGTCGACGTGCTCGTGAACAACGCCGGGATCTCGTCGAGCGCTCCCACCGCGAAGACGTCGCTGGAGGACTGGCGAGCGCAGTTCGAGGTCAACGCGACCGGCGCGTTCCTGTGCACCCGCGAGGTGCTGCCGGGGATGCGCTCGCGCGACCGCGGCCGGATCGTCACGGTGGCCTCGACCGCCGGGCACGTCGGTTACCGTTACACCACAGGCTATACGGCCTCGAAGCACGCCGTCGTGGGGCTGATGCGCGCGGTCGCCGCGGAGCTCACCGGGACCGGGGTGACGGCCAACGCCGTCTGCCCCGCCTTCGTGCGCACGGACATGACGGCCGACTCGGTCGCGCGGATCCGCGAGCGCACCGGCCGCGACGAAGCCGACGCCGAGGCGGCGCTGGCGGCCGCCTCGCCGTTGGGGCGGTTGCTCGAACCCTCGGAGGTCGCGTTCGCGGTGGCGTTCTTCGCCGCCGAGGAAGCGGCCGCGATCAACGGCCAGACTCTCGTACTCGATGGTGGAGGAATCCAGAAATGAGCCCGTTCCGCGCGACGCCCCCGCTCACGAAGTCATGGGACCACTTCGAGTTCACCGTGGACGACGGTGTGGCGACGCTGACGTTCAACCGGCCGGACAAGCTGAACGCGCTGACCTTCGACGTGTACGCGGACCTGCGGGATCTGGTCACGGAGCTGCCCCACCGCGGCGACGTGAAGGTGCTCGTGATCACCGGCGAGGGCCGCGGCTTCTGCTCGGGTGGCGACGTCGAGGAGATCATCGGCGAGCTCCAGAAGATGGAGACCGCCGAGCTGCTGGAGTTCACGCGCATGACCGGCGCCGTGGTGAAGGCGTTGCGGGAGACGCCGATTCCGGTCATCGCCGCCGTCAACGGCGTCGCCGCGGGTGCCGGCTCGGTCATCGCGCTGGCTTCGGACTTCCGCGTGCTGGCGCAGTCGGCGAAGTTCGCGTTCCTCTTCACCAAGGTCGGCCTGGCCGGCGCGGACATGGGCTCGGCTTACCTGCTGCCGCGGCTGGTGGGCCTCGGCCGCGCCACGGAACTGCTGATGCTGGGCGACAAGCTGGAGTCGGCTCGCGCCGAGGCGATCGGCCTGGCGACGTCGGTCGTGGCGGACTCCGAGCTGGCTTCGACCGCTGCCGCGCTCGCGCGCCGGCTCGCCGACGGCCCGGCGCTGGCCTACTCGACCACGAAGGTCCTGCTGACCCGCGAACTCGACATGGACCTGGGCTCGTCGATCGAGCTGGAGGCCATGACCCAGGCCCTGCTCATGACGGCGCACGACCACAAGGAGTTCTACGCCGCCTGGTCGGCGGGACGTAGTCCACAGTGGACGGGCCGGTGAGTTCTTCGTTGTGACAGAACGATGCCCCGGCACGGCTGGGGTGTGCCGGGGCATCGTTCTGTCTCAGTCCTGCACGATCTTTTCGGTCAACGCACGCCACGCCACACCCGGGACGGCCAGCTGACCACCGGCCCGGTCCTTCGTGTCCCGCACGCCGACGACCGCCGGATCCAGTGCGACCTCCACACAGTTGTTGCCGTTCTGGCTTCGCAGCGGCTTCCGCCACTTGGCAGAGTCGGCAGGTATCTTCACCTCGACACAGCTCTCGGTATTCGAGCTATAGCTCGACTTCCGCCAGTCATCTGGCCCACTGGGTCGCCTCATCCTGTCCTCATTCCCTTGATGACATCGGCGATGAGTTCGGCCGAAGCCTCCGGACTCATCGCCACCTGTAGCACGAAGTCGACTGCCTCGCGGTATGCCGCTACATCGGCTTCTTGGTGCAGAATCAGCCCGCTGCGCCGGTTTTCCAGGAACACAATGGGAAATCCATCATCGCGCGGGTCGATCAGAGTGAAAGGTCCTTCCAGCGCCGGGTGCCAGCCGCTGCTGAACTGGATCATGCGCAGATCGACATTTTCCCAAGCCGCGACCCGCAGCAGGTATTCGAGCTGCTCGACCATCACCTCGGCGCTGCCGATTCTCTGCCGGAGTGCGGCCTCGCCGATCAGCACGACAAGGTTCGCCGGGTCCGACCGCTCCGCGCTGACCACCTCGCGGCGGCCGAGGCGGGTGGCAACACGAGTACTGACCTCTTCGGCCGGAACCGTTCCGCCGGACATGATGGCGCGCGCGTAACCGCGGGTCTGCACCAGCCCGGGAATCAGCAGGGGCGCGACCTCGATAATGGTTTCCGCGGCCGCCTCGAAGTCCAGTAGCGCGGAGTTCTGCTGCCGCTGCTCCGGCAGCGAGATCGCCAGCCACTGAGTGGCATCCACACCATCGAGCATCGCCATGATCTCGTCGTACCGGCTGTTGTCGATACCGAGATGGCCGAGAATCCGGGCCACATCCGCGGGCCGCGGCACCCGCTTACCGGCCTCCCAGCGCGATAGCGAACTCGGGTCGATACCGAGATCCCTGGCAACAGCGCGCAGCGAACTGCCGTGCTCTTCCCGCGCCTTGCGAAGAGCAGCGCCAAGTGCTCTGCCCTTCGTAGTCGCCGTGTTGTCAGCCATGCAACACAGCATAAGACAACGGCAGCTCGAAATTGACGTCACCCGAACAGGGCATTGCCCTCCACTGTTTCCAGTGTTGACAACGTTGACACGTCGCTGGAAACACCTAGCAACAGTGCTCCTCGATCGCCCGGCTGATGCGGTTGCCCCGACACCGCGTCGGCCGGGTTTCCAGGCTGTGTCCGCAGCACGGCTGGGGCGGGCGCAGGGCCCGAGCCCCGACGGCCCCCTCACCGGGGGCGGGTTCGTCGGGGCTCGGTGCCGAATCACCGTGCAGCCAGAAACAAGCAGCCAGAAACAAGCAGAAAACACCGGCCCAGCAAGAAGGTCACGATGACAACCGAGTCGAGCGCCACCTCCCCCATCCTGATCGAGCTGGGCGCGGGCCTGAAAACCGCGCGCGAGCAGGCCAAGTTCGGTGTCCGCGAGCTGGCTCGCCGCGCCGACGTACCGGTGGGCAGCCTCGCGAATTGGGAGGGTGGCCGTCGCCTGCCGCCGGTGGATCGGCTGTCGTTCATGCTCGGCCTGCTGCGGCTGCCTTCGACCGAGTACGACCGTCTGCTCACCCTCGCGGTGAACGCGTCCACCGCCATGCACGCCGAGATCCTGCCGATCCGCCCGGCACGTCTGGCCACCGCCTACAGCCGCACCGCCTCGAAGATCACCGAGTGGGCACCGACGTTCCTGCCGATCCACCTGCAGACCCGCGCGTATACCTGGGCCATGGTCCAGCACACGACCTCACCGGGCGCCGACCCGGAGAACTACTTGTTCGAGCTGACCGCCGAGACCGACCAAGCGACCGGCCCCGAGCCGGCCACGCGGGAATGGTTCCTCGGCCACCGCTGCCTCACCAACCCGGCGATCGACCGCGCGACGATGGTGGCTCAGCTCCAACGTCTGCGCACCGTCATGGCGGGCAACGCCGTGGCAATCCGCGTCGTGCCACACGAACAGCACGACCTGCCGGGCTTCGTCGTCTACCGGACGCCCGGCCGCAAGCCGACCGTCGCGCTGCGGCACCGGCACACCACCGTGTACCTCACGTCGCAGGACGCCGTCGCCGAATACACCGCCGCCGCCAAACACCTCACCAGGACCGCGCTCACGGTCGCCGAAACCGAGCAGCTCCTGACAAAGCAGCTGAGTCAGTGGGAAGTCTCGTAAATTGATCGGTCACCCCGCGCGGCGGCGTGGCCGTGTCCGTCGAGAAGTCAGCCGCACGCGTACGGAGCGTCCCCGCCTTCCGCGGCGGCGTGCCGAGCGGCATACGGCTACCGCTCGAACTGGCTACTCCGTCGCCAAGGTGATCGACCCCAGGCCCGGCACGTCGGCGGTGAGGGTTTCCCCACCGGTGAAGGGCGTGGGGGCGCAGAGGGTGCCGGTGAGGATGACGGCGCCCGCCGGGATTTCGTCGCCGGTGGTGGCCAGGTGGCCGGCGAGCCAGGCGACGGCGGCGACGGGGTTGCCGTTCATGACCGCCGTGGCGGCGCCCGGGGCGGTGCGGTCGCCGGCGGTCAGGGTGCAGGTGATGGTCGAGAGGTCCCGCGGCACCGGGACCTGGGGGCCGACGAAGACGTAGGCGGCGTTGGTGTTGTCGGCGGCGAGCATGGCCAACGTCGTCGGCCCACCGGACCAGCGGGAGTCGACGATTTCGAAGGCGGGGGCGATCGCGGCGGTCGCGGCGAGCACGTCTTCGGCGGTGGTGTCGGGGCCGGAAAGCGGGCGGCCGAGGATGAACGCGATTTCGACTTCGGCGCGAGGAGCGAACATGTCCGCGGTCGGCAAGGGTTGTCCGGGGTCCAGCACGGTGGAAGCCAGGACGTAGCCGAGGGCGGGCTCGGCGGCGCTGTAGGTGGCGCGGGCCGGCTCGGACGTGAGGCCGATCTTGTAGCCCGCGAGGCGGTCGCCGGCGGCCAGGGCCAGGTCGCGGGTCGAGCGGGAGACGCGGTAGGCGTCCGCGAGATCGGCCACGGGTTCGGGGGCGACGGCGGGGCCGCCGTGGGTGGCCTTGTGCAGGCGCTGGGCCAGGTCGTCGTCCGCCACCGTGTGCTCCTCAGGGGTCCGGGATGGGCCCGGACATCTGATCACACCTCGGTGTGCGCGATGGCGTTGCCCTCCAGCGAACCGAACCAGAGGCGACCGGCGTGTTCGCGGACGCCGACGAGCATGTGGAAGCCCGGGATCTCGCCCCACCGCTCGTGCTCCACAGCGCCGTCGGCGGCGATGCCGAGCACACCGACCTTGCGTTTCGGGGCGGGTTGCAGCGCAGCCGGCAGCGAGCGCACGGCGGCACGCAAAGAGGCGGGCAGGCTGCGGACGGCGTCGAGGGCGGGCACACGTATGGAGGCCTGCGTGACCCAGATCAAGCCGTCGCTGCCGGTGGCGATGTTGTCGGGGAAGCCGGGCAAGTCCGCCACGAGGGTGTCGCGCTGGCCTTGACGGGTGCCGTGGAGCCAGAAGCGGGTGACGCGAAACTCACCGGTTTCGGCGACGGCCACGAAGGACTCGTCCGGCGGCAGGGCGACGCCGTTGGCGAACTGGAGGCCGTCGGCGATCAGATCGATGCTGCCGTCCGGGGCGCGGCGCAGAAGACGGCCACCGGCTGTCTGTTCGATGAGGTCGTCGCGCCAGCGGTCGATGCCGAAGCGGCGCGAGGAGTCGGTGAAGTAGATCGTGCCGTCCGTGGCGACGGCGGCGTTGTTGCAGAACACCAGGTCGAGGCCGGCGGCGGAGGTCGCGAGGGTGCGCACCGCTCCCCCGGCCAGCGGCATCGTGAGCAGGCCTGCGCGGGCGTCGCAGATGAGCAGGTCGTCGCCGTAGAGCTCCAGGCCCAGCGGGCGGCCGCCGGTGTCGCCGAGGACGTCGATGCGACGGCCGTCGAGAGCGACGCGCAGGATGCGGCCGTCGTCGACGCCGGTGTAGACCCGGCCTTCGGCGTCGACCACCACGTCTTCGGGTGCGTGCCCGTTGACCGGGACCACCGTGACGTCACCGAAGTCCATCACGAACCTCCTACCGGTAGGTGAGCAGCTGCGCCGCCTCCGCTTCGAAGTGCGGGTGTTCGTTGAACGTCAACAGGTTCACGCCGCCGCGGCCCGAGGTGAGCTTGGTGATGCCGGTGTTCACGGTGACGCGGTTGAACTTCAGCAAGCCGACCTCGGGCACGCCCAGCACCGCGCCCGCGATCGTGCTGATCACGCCCCCGGAGGTGAAGACCAGCGCGTGCTCGCCCTTGCCGAGTGACTCGACGACGTCGGTCAGCCCGGCCGTGCAGCGTTCGAGGAACGCCGGCCACGTCTCGGCGCACGGCCCGTCGGCGCCCGCCGCCACCCACGCACCGAGCGCGGCGTCGAGCAGGCCCTGGTACTCGCGGGAATCCTCCTGCGGGGCGCCGCCGGCGTGGTGGCGCGAAATGTCCACGTGGTCGTATTCGTTCCACCGCGGGTCCTCGACCACGGCCACGTCCGCACCGAGTGTCTTCAGCGCCGTCGCCGCCGTGTCGCGCTGGCGGGCGAGCGAGCCGGAGCGCACCTGTGCGAACTCGACGCCGCGCCGCGCGAGCTCACGACCGACCACAGTGGACTGTTCGAAGCCGCGCTCGGACAGCGCGTCGTAGTCGGCCGCCCCGAACGAGGCCTGACCGTGGCGGACGAGGTAGATCGCACCCAACGCATTTGCTCCTTTTGGCTCGTCAGGAGAACTTGGCCAGCAACCCGGCGGGCAGCACGCGCATGACCGCACTGAGCGGCACCCACGGCCACGAAGGAACGTACGCCATTTTCGGCTCCGCCTCGATCGCCTTGGCCATCGCGCGGGCCCCCGCCTCGGCGCCGGTCAGCAACGGCGTGGTGCCGCTGCGGTCGGTCATTTCGGACGCGATGTAGCCGGGGCGGATCTCGGTGACGCTGATGTCCGTGCGACGCAGCTCGACCCGCGTGCCCGCCACGAAAGCGGAAATCCCGGCCTTCGAAGCGGCGTACGCGGTGAGGTTCTTGGGCAGGCCGCGGATCGCGCTGAACGACGAGACCACGGCGAGGTGCCCTTCGTGCTGCTCGCGGAAGATGCCGACGGCGGCCTCGATCTGCGCGGCCGCGGCGACGAAGTTGGTCTCCAGCGTCTGGCGGTTGGCGTCGAAGCGGCCCTTGCCCACGGGCTGGCCCTTGCCGAGCCCGGCGTTCACGATCACGCGGTCGAGCGAGCCGAGCTCGCCGCGGAACTCTTCGAAGACGGTGAACACGCGGTCGTGGTCGTTCACGTCGAGCGGGCGGGTGACGACCGTGATCCCGGGGAAGGCGGCTTTGAGCTCGGCCGCGAGCTCGTCGAGGCGGTCGGTGCGCCGCGCGCAGAGGGCGAGGTTGCGGCCGCGTGCCGCGAACTGGCGCGCCATGCCTTCGCCCAGCCCCGAACTGGCGCCGGTGATCAGGATGTTCTTCCGCAGGACCATGGGCCGGATCCTACCGGTTGGTAACCACCGTGCCTTGGCCCTTGACCGGTGGCCCGGCGCTGGGGGCATCGCCGGGCCACCGGTACCGGGTACGGCCGCCGGCCGTGCACGGGGCGCGGACCGCGGGCCGGGGCCGAAGTAGCTGCGCCGCAACCGGGATCGCCGGCGCGGGGCTCGATGGCCATACAAACGCGACCCCGCAGGTCAGGGCAATGGTTCACAGTTGCCAGTACTAGCCCGTTCGCCCCAGTGGTGACGCGGAGTGCCTGGTCGGCTGCTGATACGGTCTCGAGTGTCGGTTCGGACACTGTGGGTTTTCAGGCACTCCGTTTGGAGGACCACAGGTTTTTCGGACACGGGTTTTCACGGGTTTCACCACGAACCGGTGCGGTGCGAGACCACGGGCGGGGGCATGGCTGGTGGAACTGCGGACGAGTCCGGGGCCGACGGCGCCCGGACCGCGTTCGCGAGCGCGCTGCGCGCGGCGATCACCGCCAGCGGCCTGTCGCTCGACCGGATCCAGGCGCGGCTGCGCGCCCGCGGCGCGGCCGTCAGCGTCACGGCGCTGAGCTACTGGCAGTCGGGCAAACGCCAGCCCGAACGCGCGGGTTCGCTGTCCGCGGTGCGCCTGCTGGAGGAGATCCTCGACGTCCCGGCCGGCTCGTTGCTGGGCCTGCTGCCGCCGCCCCGCCCCCGCGGCGCGACCCGCCGCGACCGCGTCGGCGAAGAGCCTTTGACGTTCACGCGCGAGACGCTGCAACCGCTGCTGGACCGCGTCGGCGCGTCGAACATGCTCGACCAGCAGCAGCACCTCAAGCTCGTCGGCCTGCACGACCGCTGCGAGATCGCCGCGGACGGCGGCCAGCAGGCCGTCACGTCCCGCGCCGTCTTCCAGGCCGGCGCCGACGGCCTCGACCGCTGGCTGCTCGTCTACGCCCAGGACGACGCCGCGTCCGTGCCGCAGGTCCACGCCGTGCGCAACTGCCGCGTCGGCCGCTTCGAGGCGGATTCCTCGCACGGGATCCTGGTGGCGGAGCTGCTCTTCGACCGCCCGCTGGACCGCGGCGAGACGAACCTGATCGAGTACTCGCTGACCAACGCGGGCCCGCCCTACCCGCAATGCCGCGCCACGCACTACCGCGAGTTCCGCCGCCCCGTGCGCGAATACCTGCTGGAAATCCGCTTCGCCCCGGAAGCCGAGCCCGCGCGCTGCTGGCAGTACTCCCGCGGCGGCGACACCACCCCGTCCCGCCGCCGCCTCCGCCTCGACTCGGCGGGCGGCGTGCACGCCGTGGCGCTCGACTTCGGGCCGGGGATCTTCGGCATCGGGTGGGAGTGAGTCAGCTGAGCTTGGAGCGCAACACCTTCCCGGTCGCATTGCGCGGAAGCTCGTCCAGGAACTCGACGTCGCGCGGCACCTTGTAGCGGGCGAGATTCGACTTCACGTAGTCGCGCACCCCGTCGGCGTCGAGCGTGGAGTTCTCGCTGCGCACCACGAACGCCTTGAGCCGCTGGCCGAACTTCTCGTCCTCGACGCCGATCACGGCGGCCTCGATCACGTCTTCCCGCTCCACCAGGAGGTTCTCCACCTCCACCGGGAACACGTTCTCGCCGCCGGAGACGATCATCTCGTCGTCGCGGCCGTCGATGAAGAGCAAGCCGTCTTCGTCGAAGTGGCCGACGTCGCCGCTGGAAAGCAGGCCGTCGATGATCTCCTTGTGGCGGCCGTCGGTGTAGCCGCCGAAGCTGAGGCCGCTGCCGACGAAGACGCGGCCCGTCACGTTCGGCTCGGTGATCTGGCGGCCGTGCTCGTCGTACAGCGCGACGCGGCAACCCACGGGCGCGCGTCCGACGGTGCCCGGCGCCTTGCGCCAGTCTTCCGGCGTGGCGACGGTCGCGACGGCGACTTCCGTTGAGCCGTAAAGGTTGTGCACGACGTCGCCGAACTGCTCGTTGGCCCGGTTGCCCAGATCCGGCGACAGCGCGGAGCCCGCGACGAAGATGATCCGCAGGCACGAGGTGTCGTACCGGTCGCGCACCTCCTGCGGCAGGTCGACGATGCGCTGCAGCATCGTCGGCACCAGCACGAGCGTCGTGCAGCGGTGCTCGGCGACACCTTTCAAAGTCTGCTCCGGGTCGAACTTGCGCCGCATCACCACCTTGCAACCCAGCGCGAAGCTCAGGATGAACTGCGAAAGCCCGGTGCCGTGAAAGAGCGGCGCGCCCATGTACGTGGCTTCGCCCGCGCGCAGCGGGATGCGGTCGAGGAACTGCGCGGATGCAAGCGGCGACGTGTGCGGCCGCGGCGCGCCCTTGGGCGTGCCGGTGGTGCCGCTGGTGAGCAGCACGAACCCACCGGGCTTGGCGGGCGCGGGCAGCGGGCGGTCGTCGGTGCTGGCGATGATCTCGTCGAGCACGGGCACGGAGTGATCGCCCGGCTCGTCGACCCACGCGAGGTAGCGCTCGACGTCACCGGGGATCGCGTCGAGCAGGCCGGTGAACTCCTGGTCGTACACGAGCGCGGTGACGCGTTCACGCTTCGCGACGTCGGCCAGCTGCGGCTTCGCAAAGCCGGTGTTCATCAGCAGCAGGCGCGCGCCGAGCTTGCCGGCGGCCGCCATGGTGAGCACGAGGCCGCGGTGGTCGCGGCACAGCGCGGCGATCACGGTGCCCTCGCCGAGCCCGCGCTCGGACCAAGCCCTGGCGAGCGCGTTGGACCGGTCGTCGAGCTGTTTGAACGTGAGCGGGCCGAGCTCGTCGACGATCCCGACGGCCGCGGGGTCGCGGCGTGCGGCGATGTGGTTGGCGCCGGCGAACGGGCCGTACTTCCGGATGGCCACGACCGAGCGCACACCCTCGTCGAGCCGCGGGAACGGCACGAGTCCCGCGCGGCGCATCACGTCGATGCTGCGTACGGTCTCGGCCACCTTGTCCGTGACCTGGCTGGCGAGGCCGAACACCCCGGCCGGGTTCCTCATCCGGGCACCTCCGTTGTTGCTTCGGGGGAAAGCCGCCGGTATGGGTGGCTACTCGACAGTAGACCAAGCCGGGCGCGCGTGCACCAGACCACGGCGGCCGCGTTCGGTGACCGAAATTGTCGGTGTCCCCGCGCACAATGACGGCGTGCAGGTGATCACCGGCCAGGAGGAGGACTCCGGCTACACGATCTCGACGCCGGCGGGCACCTCCCGCGGGCTGTCGAGGGCCGGCTGGGTGGCCGAGGTGCGGCGGCTCGAGGAGGCCGAGGCGCCGCGCTGGGTGCTGCCCTCGGTCGACGCGCTGTACCCGAAGCTCATCGACGCGGGCGTGCGCCTGGGGCGCTGCTACGACCTGGGCTTGGCGGAAGGCCTGCTGCTCGCGTACGAGGGGCGTGAGAGCGAGTCGCGCAGCCTGCGCGCGGCGTGGGCGCGGGCGCAGGGCGAGGAGCCGCCCGACGACGGGCCCGCGTTCGGCGAGGCGGCGCAGCCCACGCTGTTCTCGCCGCGCGGACCGGGGCTGCCTTCTGGTGTGACGGTCGCCGACGCGGTCCGTCGCGTGCTGGCCGAGCAGGAGAAACGCGTGGCTTCCGTCGCTTCGCCAGGTCGGATGCGCGTGCTGCTGGCGGCGGAGTCGGCGAGCGCGCTGGCCGCGGCGGAGATGTCGGCGGCCGGGTTGCCGTGGCGGGCGGACCTGCACCGTGCGCTGCTGGAGTCCCGGCTCGGTCCGCGCGTGCCGTCGGGGCAGCGGCCGAAAGCGCTGGTCGCCTTGGCCGCGCAGATCACCGACGCGTTCGGCGGGCGGCCGGTGAATCCCGACTCGTCGCCGAGCGTCATCCGCGCTTTGGCCCGCGAGGGCATCGAGGTGCCGGCCGCGCGGAAGTACCTGCTGCGCGACATCGACCACCCGGCCGTCGCGCCGTTGCTGGAGTACAAGGAACTTTCCCGCCTGCACTCGGCCAACGGCTGGGCCTGGCTCGACGAATGGGTCACCGACGGCCGCTTCCGCCCCCACTACGTCGTCGGCGGCGTGGTCTCCGGCCGCTGGGCCACCCGCGGCGGCGGGGCGCTGCAGATCCCCAAGGTGCTGCGCACGTGCGTCCGCGCGGATCCCGGCTGGAAACTCGTCGTCGCGGACGCCGCGCAGCTGGAACCACGCGTCCTCACGGCGTTGTCCGGCGACCGCCGGCTGGCCGAGGTCTCGGCGGCCACGGACCTGTACGCCCGGCTGGGCGAGGCTCTTTTTTCGGGCGCCCGCTACGTTCCCCCGCCGTCCGGTTCCTCGGACGACCGCTCCCGAGCCAAGATCGCCATGCTGTCCGCCATGTACGGCGGCACCTCCGGCGAGGCGGGACCCCTCCTCGCCCTGCTCCGCCAGCGCTTCCCCGACGCCGTGTCCTATGTGGAACAAGCCGCGGCCGCCGGCGAACGCGGCGAACGCGTGCGGTCCCGGTTGGGCCGCACCTCGCCCGCGCCGTCCGCCGCTTGGCGCGCCCTCACCGGCGGCCTCGCCGACGACGAAGCCACGGAAACCCGCGCCCGCCGCGCCTCGCGCGGCTGGGGCCGTTTCACCCGCAACTTCGTCGTGCAAGCTTCGGCAGCCGACCTCACCGCCGTCCTGCTGGCCACGCTGCGCGGCCGCCTCCCCGCCCCCGCGCATCTGGTGTTTTTCCAGCACGACGAGGTGATCGTCCACACCCCAGCCGAACTGGCGCCCGCCGTCTCGGCCCTCATCGAGTCCACCGTGACGGAGTCGGCGCAGATGTTGTTCGGCGAGGCGTGCCCGGTGCACTTCCCCATGCAGGCGGCCGCGGTGGACACGTACGCGGACGCGAAATAGCTCACCCGACCGACGACAAAGGACACCTGATGGGCAATCTGTACGACTAGTTCGCCGCGAGCTCCGACGAACAGGCAGCCACGGCCTTGGAATCCCCCACCTCGACGAACTTCCCACTGGTCCAGCTGAAACGCATCGATCCGATCATCCACCTGAACCGCGCCGAAGCTCTCCTCACGGGGTCGGACTACGACACCGTTTCCGCGAACCCGAGATCGGAGCACCTCATCGCCGAGCTCGACGAATCCGTCTGGGTCACCACTCTCACCGACGAACTCCGCGACGCCCTGGCCGCCGCCGACGAAACGCACCGCCGGCGGGTCGCCGAGCTCTGGGCGCGTTCCGAAGAATTCGACGGCGACATCGACCCGGCAGATCTCCTCCCGGTGGTCGACGAACTCGCCGACCTCGCACGCCAGGCGAAAGCGGCGGGCGATCGCCTGTACTGCCGGACCTGCCTGTGACTCCCGAAGCGTCAGCCGCCGACGCGAAATAGCCGCGTCGGCCGTCAAAAGATCGAGTTCACCCGGCCTCGGACATGGGCCGGCAAACACGGAGGTTCAATGGGAGCGTCAGGCTGGGACTACCGCGCACCGTACGCGGGCAGCGTCGAAGCAACACACCTCGCGGTGCAGGAACAACTCCTGGCCAGCGGCGAGTTCCTCTGGCCATGGGAAGACATCAACCCCGAATACGTCGACGAAATGGTCCCCCGCCCGTCGTCGTTGGCCGACCTCGAGGCGGCGAAGGACGCCGAGGAGTTCTGGAACGCGGGCACCCACACGATCCTCGACACCCACGAGATCACCGAGGCCGACGGCGTCGGCACCGTCCGCCCGTTGAGCTCCGCGGAGCTCAACGGGGTGTTCGGCACCGACCGCCCCTCCGCCGCCGACTTCGAAGGCGTGCGCCGGCCCGGACCGTCAGGCCCCCTCGCGGATCTGACGGGCGACAGATGGACCGGCCGAAGCCTGGTGATCTACAAGAACGGCGCCGCCGACGAGGTCTACTTCTGGGGTTACTCCGGGGACTAGCCGGGCAGTCCGTCCACTTCCCCAAGCGTCCCCGTCGACACGTGCGCACAACAGTTCGGCTTTGTCGCGGGGTCAGCCTGTGGTTGAGTCACACCATGCTCTACAGCTACTTCACGGCGAATTCGGACGGAGAAGCCGTAACGTCCCTCGAGGCGCCTGAAGGCCCCGCCGCGTTGTTCCCCACGGCCGCCTTCAAGCACCTCGACCCCTACCTGCAGGTGCCGCGGGCCGAGGCGTTCCTGACCGGGATCGGCGAGGAGGCGGCCGCCGACAACCCGCGGGCGATGAAGCTGCTCGCGGAGGCCGGGGAGGGCGACGTCGTGGTCGTCACGCTCACCGACGAGTTCCGTGACGCCATCGCGGCCACCGACGAAGCGCGCCGCCGGGAGCTGGCGGGATTCTGGTCGAGCGACGAGAAGCTGGAGGGCACAGCCGGGGACCTGCTGCCCGTCGTGGACGGGCTCGCAGCCCTCGCGAAGCAGGCGAAGCCCTCGGGCGGCCGGCTGTACTGCCACATCGCCGGCTGAAGCTCAGTAGCGCACCGAGTTCTGCAGCAGCGGCGGGTACACCCCGTGTTCCTGCCCGTTCACGGTCGCGCCCGCGTAGCGCAGCATCGGGGCCATGCCGCGGTTCAGCTCGGCCGGGAAGTTCAGCTGCGGCGCGGAAACCTCGTCTAGCGCAGCGACCTGCTCCGCGCTCAACTTCAAGTCCAACGCAGCCAGGTTCTCCGTCAGGTGCTCGACCCGCCGCGGCCCGATCAACGTCGACGTGATCCCCGGCCGGCCCTGCACCCACGCCAGAGCCACCGCCGCCGGGCTCACGCCCAGCTCCTTCGCGATCCCCACCACCACGTCGATCACCCGGAACTGCTCCTCCGTCGGCCCCACCCCGAACGCCGCCCCGCGCCGCGTATCCGCAGCGGCGCCGTCGCGGGTGTACTTGCCTGACAGGAACCCGCTTTTCAACGGACTCCACGGCAGCATTGCCATGCCCGCGTCCTCGGCGAGCGGCAGCAGCTCGCCCTCGATGGTGCGTTCCAGCAGCGAATACTCCATCTGCAACCCGGCCACCGGCGCCCACCCGCGGAACTGGGCGATCGTCTGCGCCTTGGCCGTGAACCACGCCGGAGTATCCGAGAATCCGACGTACCGGATCTTGCCGGCCCCGACAAGATCATCGAGGGTCCGCAGCGTCTCCTCGACGGGTGTGTGTCGGTCGTAATTGTGCAAGTAGTAGAGGTCGATGTAGTCCGTCCCGAGACGCCGCAGCGAATCGTCCAGCTGGTGCAGAATCGCCTTCCGACCGGCACCACCGCCGTTGGGGTCGCCGGGGTGCAGGTTGACGAAGAACTTCGTCGCCAGTACCACCCGGTCACGCAGCCCTGGCGTCGCGGCGAGGAAATCGCCGACGATCTTCTCCGAGTGGGTGTTGGTGTAGAAGTTGGCGGTGTCGATGAAGTTGCCACCGCGGTCGAGGTAGGTCTGCAGGATCCTCTCGGACTCTTCGACACTGCAGCCGACGCCGGTGTCCTCGCCGAAGTTCATGGCACCGAGGCAGAACGGGCTCACGACGAGGCCGGACCGGCCGAGGTGGACGTAGGAATCAAGGCTCACGGGGATTCTCCTGGCTTATCACGGGATTTCGTTGCCGTTCAATGACACCAGCGCCGGGCGTGCCACCGTGAGCCCGAAAGTCGTAGCCTCTTGCCTGATCCTGTCACGATCGCCAGTTGCACCGGCGGGCGCGGCCGTGGTCGAATCAAAGCGTGTCCCTCTCCGAGCTGCGCACGCTGATCACCCGCTACGCCGGCCGCACCGACCTGCCGGGCGGCCTGATGCTGTCGTGCGAACGCGCGCCCACCGACCCGGCGGCGTCGCTGACCGGTCCGGTGCTCGCCGTCGTCGCGCAGGGCCGCAAGCGCATCGGCACGGGCGAGCGCACCTACGAGTACGGCGCCGGCCAGTACCTCGTGGTCACCGTCGACATGCCCGTGACCGGGCACTTCGTGGAGGCCAGCCCCACGGAACCGTTCCTGGGCGCCGGCCTGGTCCTCAAGCCGGAGGCCGTCGCCGCCCTCCTGCTCGAGACGGGCACCACGAACTCAGCCCCGGCCGCCCCGTTGGCCATCACCGTGAGCGACGCGCCCGCCGAGCTGCTCGACGCGTTCGTCCGCCTGCTGCGGCTGGCTGACCACCCGGCTGACCGCCGCGTGCTCGCGCCGCTCATCGAGAAGGAGATCCTCTGGCGCCTCGTCACCGGCGCCCAGGGCGCGACCATCCGCCAGATCGGCCTCGCCGACAGCAGCCTGTCACACGTCGGGCGCGCCATCCGCTGGATCCGCGACCACCACGCGGAGTCCCTGCGCATCGCCGACCTCGCGCGCCTCGCCGCGATGAGCGAGTCGTCCTTCCACCGCCACTTCCGCGCCGTGACGGCCATGACGCCCATCCAGTACCAGAAACACATCCGCCTCCAGGAGGCCCGCCTGCTCCTCCTGTCCCGCACCGACGACGACGTCGCGTCCATCGGCTACACCGTGGGCTACGACAGCGCGTCCCAGTTCAGCCGCGAATACCGCCGCCAGTTCGGTGTCCCGCCGGGTCAGGACTCGACGAGGCTGCGGGCGCACCACGGCTGACTTCCCCACCTCGTCGACTTCGGACTTCAGTAGTCGACGGTTACCTGCATGCGCACCGTGGTGCCGGGATGGGATCGGATATACGCCTGCAGCCAGCCACTGCTCGCCGTGCATCCGGCACTGGTCACACCATTCTCGGAAGTGGTATTCAAGACGACGGAACATCGAGCAAGATATTCATTTGCATCCGGCCGCAGAACGTAAAATGTCGCGGATCCGGCACCCTCGCCGCCGAGATTGCGAAAAATCGCGCTCATGGAGCACCAGGAGTCACCGCACGGCCCATTCCATTGTGAGGAGGTCACCTGGAACTGGGGTGAGGCCGGCGCGGTGGTTTCCGTTGACTCGCCGGCGTCTTCAGGGGGCGATGACGAGTCGTCGGCCGGTTCCTCGTCCACTTCGCTCGATCTCTGCGGCGGATCGTAGATCGGCACCTCTTCCGGAGTCGTCGAGGGCTGTATCCGGCTCGTTGCCGACTCCGAAGCGCCACCAGACTGGGATGTGAGGTCTTTCAACGGATTCCAGCCGGTCAAGCCGTTGATCGCCACCAGCACGGCGACGCCGCTGCCGATTGTAGCGACGACAACGTTCCATTTCTTATAGGCAGGCTCGTCGTCGGATTTCGCCGGCTTGTCCGGCTCTTCTGGCACGAGCGGCATTCTACTAGATCAACGCACGCCGCGGGCGAGATTGACCTAACCCGGATAAAGGCGTTCGACCACCCGTTGACCTGGTCATTTACCCGCCGCCGAAGCGCTTGACCGGGACGATCAGTCCTCACGCCAGCGCGTCGTCGAGGGCTTTAGTGATGCGTTTCAGCGACACCGGATACGCCGTCCCCAGCGTTTGGGCGAAGAAGGAGACCCGGAGTTCCTCGATCATCCACCGCACCTCCGACAGCGCGGGCGACGAGGTCCCCGCTGGCAGCGCGGCCAGAGCCGACCGGTACTCCTCCGTGATCCACGCGATGTCGGCGGTGCGCTGCAGATCGCGGGTGGGCTCGGAGACGAGTTTGTCCAAGCGGCGCGAGATGCCCCTCAGGTAACGCTCGACATCACGCAGCCGCGAAGCGCCCGATTCCGTCACGAAGCCCGCGTGGACCAGGCCGGCGAGCTGGGCGCGCATGTCCGCCAACGACTCGGCCGGGCCGCGGGTGTCCGGCAGGACCGACTCCACGTCGATGGTCGCGCGCAAGATCCGCTCGACGTCCGTCAGAACCGCGAGCACAGCGGGGTTCAGGCCGGCGCGGACGTGCTCCAGCAGCGAAGCGAAACCCGCCTCGTCCCAAGCCGGGCCGCCGTACGACGTCATCAGCGAGTCCACCGCGCAGTCGACGCAGTCCTCCAGCAGGGCGGCGACGCTGCCGTGCGGGTTGCGGTTCAGCACGAGCTTCGAGGAGTTCGACAGCGACCGCGTGATGAACTTCATCGGCGAGTTCAGGTTCAGCCGCAGCATGCGCCGGGTGCCGGCCCACATCGCGTGCTGCTGTTGCGCCGGGGTGTCCAGCAGGCGGACGGCGACCGAAGCACCCTCGTCCACCAGAGCCGGGTACGCCTTGACGTCGTGGCCGCGCTGGGTGGAGGCGAAAACCTGAGGCAGGGAGCCGAAAGTCGGCCTTACCAGCCCCGCCTTCTCGATACTGTTGGCGGCCTTCGAAATCGTCTCGCGCACCTTCGGGGCGAGGCTGAGCTTCAACGCCTCCAGGTCCTTGCCCTCGGCCACCTTGCGGCCGCGGTCGTCGACCACGCGGAACGTCACCCGCAGGTGGTCCTGTACGGAAAACAGGTCGTAGGCCGACAGCGGAACGTCGACGCGGCGCAGCGTGAACAGCTCGTCGGACAGCACCTCGACGAGGGGACCGTCCGAAGACGACACTCGCGAAAGGACATACGCGGCCGTGTCGGGAGCCGGGACGAAGTTGCGCCGCAAGGCTTTCGGCAGTGACTTGATCAGCGCGGTGGCCAGTTCCAAGCGCAGGCCCGGCACCTGCCAGTCGAACCCGTCCGGCGTCACCTGGTTCAGCACGGGCAGCGGGATGTGCACGGTGACGCCGTCGGCGTCCGCACCGGGCTCGAACTGGTAGGTGAGCCCGAAGACCTGCGAGCCCTGCGTCCACGAGTCGGGGTAGTCCGACTCGCGCACGCCGCCCGCGGTCTCGTTGATGAGCATGGACTTCTCGAACGACAGCAGGTCCGGGTCGCCGCGCCGCGCCTTCTTCCACCAGCTGTCGAAGTGGCGCACCGACACCACGTCGGCCGGCACGCGCTGGTCGTAGAACTCGAAGAGCGTCTCGTCGTCCACGAGGATGTCGCGGCGGCGGGCGCGGTTCTCCAGGTCCTCGACCTCGTCGAGCAGCGCGCGGTTCTCGGAGAAGAACTGGTGGTTGGTGTGCCAGTCGCCCTCCACCAGCGCGTGGCGGATGAACAGCTCACGCGACAGCTCGGGATCGATGCGCCCGTAGTTCACGCGGCGGTCGGCGACGAGCGGCACGCCGTAGAGCGTCACCTTCTCCACCGCCATCACGGCGCCCTGCTTGCGCTCCCAGTGCGGCTCCGAATA
Organism: Amycolatopsis sp. NPDC005232; assembly: GCF_040607795.1. Taxonomy (NCBI): domain Bacteria; kingdom Bacillati; phylum Actinomycetota; class Actinomycetes; order Pseudonocardiales; family Pseudonocardiaceae; genus Amycolatopsis; species Amycolatopsis sp. NPDC005232. The sequence continues at coordinate 68,697 of NZ_JBEXHL010000030.1, forward strand.
CGACCGCTTCACGACGTGCGCGGCCAGCGGCTCGACCCACTCCGGCTCGATGCGCGCGTTCACGCGCCCCCACAGCCGCGAAGTCTCCACCAGCTCCGCCGACATCACCCAGCGCGGCTGCTTCTTGAACAGCGCCGAGCCCGGGAACACCGAGAACCGCGCCCCGCGCGCGCCGAGGTAGTCGCCCTTGGCCGGGTCCTTGAGGCCGATGTGCGAGAGCAGCCCGGCGATCAGCGACGTGTGCACGTGCTGCGGGTCGGCCGGCGTGGTGCTCAACGAGATGTCGAGCGGCTTGGCCAGCTGGCGCAGCTGGCTGAAGATGTCCTGCCACTCGCGGATGCGCAGGTAGTTGAGGTACTCGTTGCGGCACAACCGGCGGAACTGGTTGCCCGTCAACGCTTTCTGCTGTTCGCTCACGTACTCCCACAGGTTGAGGTACGCGAGGAAATCCGACGTCGGGTCGGCGAAGCGCGCGTGCTGCTGGTCGGCCGCCTGCTGCTTCTCCGCCGGACGCTCCCGCGGGTCCTGGATGGACAGTGCCGCGGCGATGATCATCACCTCGCGCACGCACCCATTGCGTGCGGCCTCCAGCACCATACGGCCCATCCGCGGGTCCACCGGCAGCTGCGCGAGCTTGCGGCCGATGTCGGTCAGCTTCGACGCGTCGTCCACCTCGAACGCGCCGAGCTCCTGCAGCAGCTGCACACCGTCGGCGACCTGGCGCCGATCCGGCGGCTCCACGAACGGGAACGCCGCCATGTCGCCCAGCCCGAGCGAGGTCATCTGCAGGATCACCGACGCGAGGTTGGTGCGCAGGATCTCCGGGTCCGTGAACTCCGGGCGCGACTCGAAGTCCTCTTCGGAGTACAGCCGGATGCAGATGCCATCGGACGTCCGGCCGCTGCGGCCCTTGCGCTGGTTGGCCGAGGCCTGCGAGATCGCCTCGATCGGCAGCCGCTGCACCTTCGTGCGGTGGCTGTAGCGCGAGATGCGCGCGTTGCCCGGGTCCACGACGTACTTGATGCCAGGCACGGTCAGCGACGTCTCGGCGACGTTCGTCGCGAGCACGATCCGGCGCCCGGTGTGGCGCTGGAACACGCGGTGCTGGTCGGCCGACGACAGCCGCGCGTACAGCGGCAGCACCTCGGTGTTGCGCAGGTCGAGCCGGTTGAGCGCATCCGCCGTGTCGCGGATCTCGCGCTCGCCGGAGAGGAACACCAGAACGTCGCCGGGGCCCGCGCTCTGCAGTTCCATGACGGCGTCGAGGATCCCCTGCGTCTGGTCGCGATCGGGGTCGGCCTCGGGGTCGTCGGGGTCGATGATCGGCCGATAGCGGACCTCGACGGGGTAGGTGCGGCCGGAGACCTCGACGATCGGCGCGTTGTCGAAGTGCTTCGAGAAGCGCTCCGGGTCGATCGTGGCCGAGGTGATGATCACCTTGAGGTCGGGCCGGCGCGGCAGCAGCTGCTTGACGTAGCCGAGGATGAAGTCGATGTTGAGGCTGCGTTCGTGGGCCTCGTCGATGATGATCGTGTCGTACTGGCGCAGCATCCGGTCGGTCTGGATCTCGGCGAGCAGGATGCCGTCGGTCATCAGCTTCACGAGCGTGTCCTGGCCGGACTGGTCGGTGAAGCGGACCTTGTACCCGACGGCGTCGCCCAGCTCGGTCTTCAGCTCGCTCGCGATGCGGTCGGCGACCGTGCGCGCGGCCAGCCGCCGCGGCTGCGTGTGCCCGATCTGCCCGCGGATGCCGCGGCCGAGCTCGAGGCAGATCTTCGGCAGCTGGGTCGTCTTGCCCGAGCCGGTTTCGCCCGCGACGATCACCACCTGGTTCTCGGCGATCGCCTTGCCGATCTCGTCCTTGAGCTTGCTGACCGGCAGCTCTTCGGGGTACTCGATCTTGGGCACGCTCTCGCGCCGGCGCTGCACACGCAGCTCGGCGGCGGTCACGTCGGCGGCGAGGCGCTCGGCCACGGCTTGCTTGTCACGCGACCGGCGCGCGCCGTCGAGCCGACGGCGCAGGCGGTGCTCGTCGCGCGACATCAGCTCGGGCAGCCGCGCGCGCAACGCCTCGAGGGGGGATTGAGTGGACATACTTGTTTCGAGGATAGCGGTGCGTGACAGGCCTGGCTCCTGAATATGCCCGGCGTCTCCCGTCACACCCGTTGCCGGGTCAGCCGGGCCGGCAACAGCCAGGTCAGCCGCTCCGAACGCACCACCGCGAGCGGCCCGATCACGGCGAGGAGCAGCACGTATCCCGCGACGAACGGGGCCACGCGCTCGTCGAGCCCGGCTGCCACCGCGAGCGTCGCGAGGACCAGCGAGAACTCGCCCCGCGTGAGCACGGTCAGGCCGATGTTCACCCCGGCCTGGCGATCGAAGCCGTGCAGCCGGGCGGCGAACGCGCCGGCCGCGAGGTTCAGCACGAGGGTGAGCGCGACGGCCGCGAGAACGGGAACCACGACCGTCCCCACAGCGCCCGGGTCGATCGAGAGGCCGAAGATGAAGAAGAACAACGCCCCGAACGCGTCGCGCAGCGGCAGCACCAGCTTGTGCACGCGCGGCGCGACCTTCGAGCCGCCGAGCATCATGCCGACCATGAACGCGCCGATGGCGTCGGACACGCCCACCTCCTCGGCGACGGCCGCGCCCAGCACCGCGACGCCGACGAAACACACGGTGAGCAGCTCGTCGTCGGCCGAGCCGAACAGCCGTGACACGAGCCGGCCGCCCCAGCGCGCCAGCGCCGCGAGCACGAGCAGGAAGCCGAGTGCCTTGCCGAAGTCGGCGAGCGCCGCGCCGAAGCCGTCGGCGCCGCTGAGCACGGGCTGCAGCAGGGCCAGGTAGAGCGCGAGGAACAGGTCTTCGAGCACGATCACGCCCATGATCAGGCGTGATTCGGGGTTGGCGGTGCGGCGGGTTTCGAGCAGCAGCTTGGTCACGATGGCCGACGACGAGATGCCGATCGCACCCGCGATCACCAATGCCTCGCGCGTGCCCCACCCCAGCGTGAACCCGAATGCGAGGCCGCCGCCGACGTTGAGCACCAGGTAACCCAGCCCCGCCGCGGCCAGGCGTCTGCCGCCGCGCGCGAGGTCGTCGAGCGAGAACTCGAGGCCGAGGTAGAACAGCAGGAACACCAGGCCGAGGCCGGCCAGAACGCCGAGCTCGGCGGGGTCGTCCACAAGCGACAATCCGGGCGTGTGCGGGCCGAACACGAAGCCGGCCAGCATGAACAACGGGATCGTCGGCAGCCCGATCCGCGCCCCGACGCGCGCGACGACACCGGCCGCCAGGAACGCACCGCCGACGGCCAGCAAGGCATGACCGTTGGTCATGGGAAACCTCCAACAGCTGAGTACGGGTCAGTGGGCGACGTACTCAGCCGGCGGGAGGTGCCCGAGCGGGTGCTGTCGGGTCGGACCGGTGCTCTGCGGGAGTGCTTTTGTCGACGGTAGTGGTTCTTGACGCGGCGGGCCGCTGCTTCGCTTGCTCCGGCGGCGTGGCTTCCGGGATCGGTTGCGCGGCAACGAAGTGCGGTGACTGCTGGGCAACCAGTACCGGCTGCGGATCGTCGTGCGACAGGCCCGGATGCACCGGCCCGGGCGCCGCGACGCCGAGGAGCAGCAACGCGGCGAGCAGGACACTGAGCATGGACCGGTGCCGTGGCGCGGTGGTGGCGGCAGCGATCATCGTGGCGTCAGTTTACCATTGCTTTAATATTGACCCGGCGATCCACAGTGGACATTCACTACGGGGTGGGGCCGGATACCGTTCCTTTCATGTCCACCGACTCCTGCAGATGCATGGTCTGCCTCGACTACGGCGACCGCGACCGCCTCGGCTCCGTCGACGCCGGCCTGTTCGAGCACGTCGCCGACCCAGGCTGGGGTCTGCTCGCGATCCCCGAAGACGAGGTCAGCGCGGGCTGGACGTTCACGATCGGGCTGTGGCACTCGTTCCGGGTGCCGGAGCTCGCCGTGTTCGGGCTGGAGCCGGAGCTCGGGATGGGGCTGCTCAACGTGATCGGTGAGCAGGCGGCCGCGGGCCGGCGACCGGCCGCCGGTGACGAGCTGGACGACGTCCTCGAGTCCGGCCGCCTGGCGCTGCGGCCGGTCGACGAGGGCTGGCACGACGTGTTCTTCGGGACGGCACAACGCTTCTACCGCGCCACACGGCCCGCCGCCCCCTTCCTGCAGGTGCTCTGGCCTGATCGCGACGGCCGTTTCCCGACGCAGGACGAGTTCGCTCCGGAACTCGCGCTGAGGCAGCCTCGGCTGTGGCTCAGCCCGTCCGGGCACCCGAAGGGCCCTGGACCGCCGACCTCTGAGCGGCCGTCACGCCGAGCGTTCCGCCGCCACCTGCTCCCGGACGTCCGGGATCGTCTCGGCGAGGAACACGTGCGATGCCACCTCGTCCGCGCCGGAGAGCACGAAGGTGTCGAAGCCGCCGGCCAGGGCGAAGTCGGCGAGTTCCGAGGCGGTCGGGGTGGCGCCGACGTTGAGGACGCGGCGGATCGACGCCGGGTCGCGGCCGGCGTCGAGGGCGGCGGTGTCCACGGCGGAGGCCATGCGGAGGGCTTCGGCGGGGTCGTCGCGGAGGCTGACGACCCAGCCGTCGGCAAGGCGGCCCGTGAGGCGCAGCGCGCGGGGGCCGTACGAGCCGAGCCAGAGGCCGATGGGACCCGCCGGCACCGGGCCGGAGTGGGCGCCGGCCAGGGTGTGGAAGCGGCCGTCGAAGCGGAGGTTGCCCTCGCCGCTCCAGATCTTGCGGATGACGGTGATCGCCTCTTCCTCGGCAGCGAGGGCGTCGCCCGGCGTCCGGCGCGGGCCGCCGTAGGCGACGATCGCGTCCCAGAACGCGCCGGCGCCCAGCGCGAGGTCGAAGCGGCCGCCCGACAGCAGGTCGAGGCTGGCGGCGGCCTTCGCGAGCACGGCGGGGTTGCGCAGCGGCAGGTTGGCGACGTCGGGGAACACCCGGATCTTCGTCGTCGCGCCGAGTAGCACGCCCATGAGGGAGAAGGTCTCCACGTACCGGCGCTGGTACGGGTGGTCCTGCACGGCGAGGTGCTCGAACCCCATCCGCTCCAGCTCGCGTGCGTGCTCGACCAGGGGGTCGGCCGCGTTCGGCACCAGGAAGTAGCCCGTCGAGATGTCCCGCCCGAAGTCTGTCATCACCACTCCTTCGCGGTGGTCAACGACGCCGGACGAGCGGAGATTCCGGCCCCGAAGTGACCCGGCGGTAACCTCGGGGCCGGACCTTCGGGAGGCACGCGCATGGCCGACTACGACCTGGTGCTGTTCGGCGCCACCGGCTTCACCGGCACGCTCACCGCGGAATACCTCGCGCGCTCCGCCCCGCCCGGCTGCCGCTGGGCGCTCGCTGGCCGCAACCGCGCCAAGCTCGAGGACCTGCGCACGCGGCTGGCGGCGATCGACGAGCGTCTGGGCACGTTGCCCCTGCTCAGCGCCGACATCGCGGACCCCGACTCACTGCGCGCGATCGCCGCGTCGGCGAAGGTCGTGGCCACCACGGTCGGCCCGTACCTGCACTACGGCGAGCCGCTGGTCGCCGCGTGCGCCGCCGAGGGCACCGATTACGTCGACCTCACCGGCGAGTCCGAGTTCGTCGACCGCATGTACCTCGCCCACCACGCGAAGGCCGCCGAAACCGGCGCCCGGCTCGTGCACAGCTGCGGCTTCGACTCGATCCCCCACGACCTCGGTGCCTGGTACACGGTGCGCCAGCTGCCCGAGGACGTCCCGTTGCAGGTCGACGGCTACGTCCGAGTCGGCGCCATGCCCTCGGGCGGCACCTTCCTCACGGCGATGACGGCGTTCTCCCGCCAGTCCGCCGCCAACCGCGCGGCCAAGGACCGCGCGGCGGCCGAACCCCCGCTCGTCGGCCGCCGCGTGGGCACCCCGATCGGCGGCCCGCACCGGGTACCCGGCACCGGACAGTGGGCCGTGCCGCTGCCGACGATCGACCCGCAGGTCGTGGGCCACTCGGCGCGGGCGTCCGCGCGTTACGGCCCGGACTTCCGCTACCGCCACTTCGCGGCCTTCTCCGGCCTGCCGTCGGTAGCGGCCGCGACAGCCGGCGCGGGCGCGCTGTTCGCCGCCGCCCAGCTGGCCCCCGCGCGCGAGGCACTGTCGAAGCTGGTCGCGCCAGGCCAGGGACCGAGCCTGGCACGCCGGTCTCGGTCCTGGTTCACCGTCCGCTTCACCGGCTCAGGCGGCGGCGAGCACGTGACCACCGAAGTCTCCGGCGGCGACCCCGGCTACGACGAGACAGCCAAGATGCTGGCGGAATCGGCTCTGTGCCTGGCTTTCGACGAGCTGCCCACCACTGCCGGCCAGGTCACCACGGCGACGGCGATGGGTGATGCGTTGATCGAGCGGCTCATGCGGGCGGGTATGTCGTTCAGGACTTTGTAATCCAATGTCCTTTGTGGACTTACACTAGTTCACAAAGGACTTCATACAGCGCGCAGACCTCCATTTCACACCGGGCACAAACAGTTTCCCGATCACCGGAACCCTGTACCACCCTCCGGGCACCAGATCTCACCGCGTGTTCACATCCGCGAAAACCCGATCTGCCCCTTGCCGCCGGGATCACGCGCGGTTATCGTTGCGCTACGCCGCAGCAGCACCGGAGCCGTGTTTACCCTGGTACGCCAGGGAATTCCCGGCTTCGTCCGCCTTGCCCACCTGTCATGGCCATGCCCTGACAATTCTGCGGAAAGGGAATTCCCCCCATGCGCAAGACGATGCGGCCTGCCCTTGTTGCCGGTCTCACCGTGGCGTCGGCCCTCACCGTCGTCCTGGCCACACCGGCTCTCTCGAGCGCCGCCCCGACCCCCGCACTCAGCAACGCAGCCTCGATCCTCGCCTCCGGCGGCGACCTCGCCTCGCCGGAGAAGAAGGACATCGCGATGCAGCTCGTCTCCAGTGCGGAGAACTCGAGCCTCGACTGGAAGGCCCAGTACAGCTACATCGAGGACATCGGCGACGGCCGCGGCTACACCGCCGGCATCATCGGCTTCTGCTCGGGCACCGGCGACATGCTCGAGCTCGTGCAGGCCTACACCAATTCCGTGCCGAACAACCCGCTGGCTAAGTACCTGCCGGCGTTGCGGAACGTCAACGGCACCGACTCGCACACCGGCCTCGGCCAGGCGTTCGTGGACGCGTGGAAGGCCGCGGCGAAGACGTCGCAGTTCCAGGCCGCGCAGAACAGCGAGCGCGACCGCGTGTACTTCAACCCGTCGGTGAACCAGGCGAAGTCAGACGGTCTCGGCGCGCTGGGCCAGTTCATCTACTACGACGCCATCGTGATGCACGGCCCCGGCAACAGTTCCGACAGCTTCGGCGGCATCCGCAACTCCGCCATCAAGAAGGCGAAGCCGCCGTCGCAGGGCGGCAACGAGACCACCTACCTCAAGGCGTTCCTCGACGCGCGCAAGGTGATCATGAAGCAGGAGGAGGCCCACGCCGACACTTCGCGCGTGGACACCGAACAGCTCGTGTTCCTCAACGCCGGCAACCTCGACCTCCACACGCCCCTGAACTGGAAGGTCTACGGCGACCCCTACACGATCAACTGAGCACGAACCCGGGCCGCCGATTTACCCGCGGCGGCCCGGGTCCTTGCCGTAAGGTCTCGCGCCATGAGAACCGTTCTCGGGACGCTGGTCTGCGTCGCACTGGGTACGCTCGCAACCGCCGCACCGGCTTCGCCCGCCCAGAGTCCTGCGCACAATCCCCCGTTGCCTTACCACGGTTCCGCCGGCCAGATGGTCACGGTCACCGCCCCGGACCCGTCGTCGACCACCGCGACACTGATCGCCTGGCAGCGCAAGGGTTCCCACTGGGTGCGCGCTCTCGGGCCGTTCCCGGCGTTCGTCGGCACGCAGGGCATCGGCGAAGCGAGCGAAACGACTTCGCACACCCCCGCGGGTGTCTGGACGCTCACCGAAGCGTTCGGCGTCCAGCCCACCAACGGCACCCGGCTGCCCTACCGCCAGGTGACCGCGAACGACTGGTGGGTCTCCGACGTCAAGTCGCCCTTCTACAACACGCACCACTCGTGCGCGCCCGGCACCTGTCCGTTCAACGAGGCGGCCGGCGAGGACCTCGGCAAGGCCGGTCCCGTCTACGACCACGCCACTGTGATCGACTACAACCGCTCGCCCGCCGTGCCGGGCAAGGGTTCGGCGTTCTTCCTGCACGTCTCGTCGGGCAAACCGACGGCGGGCTGCGTGTCCGTCCCGGGCGCGGACCTCGACGCCGTGATGCGCTGGCTCGACCCGGCCGGGCATCCCGTGATCAACATCGGGATCAGTCCACAGTAGACTAGACGAGCTCCTCCACCGGCCGGGTGTTGATCACACGATCCGCGGTGAGACCGACCTTTTCGGCGCGTGCGCACCCGTAGACCTGCCAGTCGAGCTGGCCGGGTGCGTGCGCGTCGCTGTCGATGGCGAACTCGCAGCCCAGCTCCACGGCCATTCGCAGCAGCGGCATGGGCGGGTCGAGCCGCTCCGGGCGCGAGTTGATCTCCACCGCCACGCCGTGGTCACGGCAGGCGGTGAACACCTTCTCGGCGTCGAACGTCGACGGCGGCCGCGCGCGAGGACCGCGCACCAGCCGGCCGGTGCAGTGGCCCAGCACGCGCACGTGCGGGTTCGCGACGGCCGCCAGCAGCCGCGGCGTCAGCTCGCGCGAGGGCATGCGCAGCTTCGAGTGCACGCTGGCGACCACGAAATCCAGTCGCTCCAGCAAGTCCGAGCGCTGGTCGAGCGCGCCGTCGTCGAGGATGTCGACCTCGATGCCGTGCAGCAGCCGGAACGGGGCGAGTTCGGAGTTGACGCGCGCGACCTCGTCCATCTGCTTGCGCAGCCGCTCGGGCGAAAGACCGTTGGCCACGGTCAGGCGTGGCGAGTGGTCGGTGAGCACGATCCACTCGTGGCCGAGGTCGCGCGCGGCCTCGGCCATCTCCTGGATCGGGCTGCCGCCGTCCGACCAGTCGGAGTGCGTGTGGCAGTCGCCGCGCAGCGCGGCGCGCAGTTCGCCACCGTCGGGCAGATCGGCTTCGGCGACCTTCGCCGCGTACGCGGGCACGCGGCCGAGCCACGCGTCCTCGATGACCCCGGCCGTCGCCTTGCCGATGCCCTTGAGCGCCTGCAGCGTGCCCGAGCGCACGCGGCTCTCCAGCTCTTCCTGCGACAGGTGATCGACCACCGCCGCCGCCTGCCGGAAGGCGCGGACGCGGTAGGTCGGCTCAGCCGCGCGTTCGAGCTGGAACGCGATGTCGCGCAGTGCGCGTGCCGGGTCCATGCGTCCTGTTCTACCCGTTCAGGCGCGCCGGGGCAGCTCGTGGAGCTCGACGTCGGTGAGTTTCCCGGCGCGGATCTCGGCGGTCTGGTAGGTGCAGAACTCCTGGCGCCGCCGGTCGGTGGGCGAGCCGGGGTTGAGCAGGCGCAGGCCGCCGGGTGTCACGGTGTCCCAGGGGATGTGGCTGTGCCCGAACACGAGCACGTCGGTGTCGGGGAACTGCGCTTCACAACGCGCTTCGCGGCCCTTCGCGTCACCCGTTTCGTGGATCACGGCCAGGCGCACACCACCGAGCGTCACGCGGGCGACCTCGGGCAGCCACTCGCGCAGCTCGGGTCCGTCGTTGTTGCCGTAGACCGCGACGAGCCGTTTGCTGGCCACGGCGAGCTCGTCGAACGCGTCGAGATCGACCCAGTCGCCCGCGTGCACGACGACGTCGGCCCGCTCCACCTCGGCCCAGACCTCGTCAGGCAGCTCTTTGGCGCGTTTGGGCAAGTGGGTGTCCGCGACGAGCAGCAGCCGCACGGTCGTTACGCCCCCTCGTCCGGGATCGCGGCCAGCACTCGCTCGAGGAACGCGCCGATGTGCTTGCGCAGCAACTCGGCCGCGCCCTCGGCGTCACCCTTCTTCGCTACGCCGAGCACAGTCTTGTGCTCGGTCCACTCCTTGCGCCAGCTGGGGTTCGTGTCCCAGCCGACCACGGTGATGAGCGCGGCACGGTCCTTGAGGTCGTCGAGCATCGAGACCATCAGCGGGTTGCCGCAGCCGGCGTAGAGCGCGCGGTGGAAGCGGCGGTTGAGCAGGCTGAGTGCCGTGTGGTCCTTGTCCGCGAGCGCCGCCTGCGCCTCCTTCAGCGCTTCGGCCGCGTCGTCGAACGACGCCCCCGCCGCCACCGAACGGCGCAGCGCCTCGGGCTCCAGCACCATCCGCACGTCGTACACCGAACGCGCGAGCTCCGCGTCGACCACGCACACCGACGCGCCGCGGTACGGGCTGAACGTGACCAGCCCGGAGTTCGACAGCACCTTCAGCGCCTCGCGCACCGGCGTCTTCGACACGCCGAGGCGCTGCGCCAGCTCGGCCTCCACCAGCGGCTGGCCCGGGAGCAGCTCGCGGGTCAGGATGCCGCGCCGGATCTCCTCCAGGACCACTTCGGTCCGGGAGGCGGGCAGGCTGAACGTCGGTGGCATCGGACACTCCAGGCTCGCGCGGTCTGCCGCGGTGAACAGACCGACATTCAACCAGGCGGGCGCGGACGGTGCCCGCGACCCGCGCGGCGGCCTGTGATCATATATCAGATGCCATACTGCTCGTAGCGACGAAAGGCGGCCCGGCCATGAAAACACCGGAGGACCTGCGCAGCCACCGCTGGTTCGGTGGCGACGAGCTGCGCAACTTCAGCCACCGCGCCCGGGCCCGCCAGCTCGGTTACGAGCCCGGGGAGCACCTGGGCAAGCCGGTGATCGCCGTGCTCAACACGTGGAGCGACATCAACCCGTGCCACATGCACCTGCGCGAGCGCGCCGAGCAGGTGAAGCGCGGCGTCTGGCAGGCCGGTGGGTTCCCACTGGAGTTCCCGGTGGCGACGCTGTCGGAGACCTACCAGAAGCCCACGCCCATGCTGTACCGCAACCTGCTGGCGATGGAGACCGAGGAGATCCTGCGCTCCTACCCCGTCGACGGCGCGGTGCTGATGGGCGGCTGCGACAAGACCACGCCCGCGTTGCTGATGGGCGCGGCGAGCGCCGGGCTGCCTGCGATCTTCGTACCCGCCGGGCCGATGCTGCGGGGCCACTGGCGCAACGAGGTGCTGGGCAGCGGCACGGACATGTGGAAGTACTGGGACGAGCGCCGCGCCGGCACGATCGGCGACGAGGAGCTGTCCGAGCTCGAACGCGGCCTGGCCCGCTCCCCCGGCCACTGCATGACGATGGGCACCGCGTCGACCATGACGTCGGCCGCGGAGGTCCTCGGCGTGACGCTGCCGGGCGCGGCGTCGATCCCGGCCGTGGACTCGGCGCACCACCGGATGGCCGCGGCGAGCGGCGCGCGGATCGTGGACATGGTGTGGGAGGACCTCACGATCACCAAGGTCCTCGACGAGCGCGCGTATGCCGACGCCATCACCACCGTGCTCGCGCTCGGCGGCTCGACCAACGCCGTGATCCACCTGATCGCGATGGCCGGGCGCAGCGGCCTGTCGCTGAGCCTGGCCGATTTCGACGAGATCGCGCGCCGCGTGCCCGTGCTCGCCAACATCCGCCCGGGCGGCGCGTGGCTGATGGAGGACTTCTACTACGCGGGCGGCCTGCCCGGGCTGCTGTCGCGCCTGACGGACCTGCTGCACACCGAGCGGCTCACCGTCTCCGGCCGCACCCTGGCCGAGACGCTCACGACCGCGCAGGTGCACAACGACGACGTGATCCGCCCACGCGACAACCCGCTGGCGGCCGAAGGCGGCGTCGCCGTGCTGCACGGCAATCTGGCACCCTCGGGCGCGGTCATCAAGCACATCGCCGCGACGCCGGAGCTGCTCACCCACACCGGGCCCGCCGTCGTGTTCGACGACTACGCCGACCTCAAGAAGCGCATCAACGACCCGTCACTCGGCATCACGGCCGACTCCGTGCTGGTGCTGCGCGGCTCCGGCCCGCTCGGCGGCCCGGGCATGCCCGAGTACGGCATGCTGCCGATCCCCGACCACCTGCTCGCGCAGGGCGTGCGGGACATGGTGCGCATCTCCGACGCGCGCATGAGTGGCACGTCGTACGGCGCGTGCGTGCTGCACGTCGCCCCGGAATCGCACGTCGGCGGCCCGCTCGCCCTGGTCCGCGACGGCGACCTGATCACGCTCGACGTGCCCGCCCGCTTGTTGCGGCTGGAGGTGCCCGACGACGAGCTGGCGCGCCGGCGGGCGGACTGGCTCGAGCCTGCACCGCGCTTCGAACGCGGTTACGGTGCCCTGTACGCCGAGCACATCACCCAGGCCGACGAGGGCTGCGACTTCGACTTCCTCGCGCGGGCCGGCGCCAACCCGGAACCCGACGCCCGCTGACCGGTTTGTTCCGCAAGGGGCACTAGTCCGGCATGTCCGGCTCAGGCCGTACGCTGTGGCGCGGGACGCAGCAAACGGAGGGTCGAACAGGTGCCGTACGAACCGCGCTGGCCGGAGTCCGAGGACGAGCAGACGGTCGTGCTGCCGACGGTCCCCGCCGAGCCCGAAGCGCGCGCCCGCCTGCGCAAAGCCCTGTGGATCTCCGGCGGGGTGCTCGCCGCGCTGCTGGTCGTGTACCTGATCGACCTGCTCACCAGCCAGGGCAGCGTGCCACGCGGGACCACGGTGGCGGGCGTCGACGTCGGCGGCCTCGACCGGCCGGTGGCCGAGCGAGAGCTGCGGGGTCTCATCGAGCCGCGGCTCACGCAGCCCCTGACCGTGACCGCGGGCGAGGTCCGCACCACGCTGTCGCCGACGCTGGCCGGCTTGCGCCTCGACTGGTCCGCGACGCTCGACCAGGCGGGCGACCAGCCGCTGAACCCGTTCACGCGGCTGGCGTCGTTCTTCTCGACGCACGAGATCGGCGTCGTCTCGCACGCCGAGGGCGACCGGCTGGATCCGGCTCTGGAGGACCTGCGGGGGCGGGTGGATCGTGCCGCGGTGGAGGGCACGGTGCGGTTCGACGACACCACGCCGGTCGCCGTGGCACCGCAGCCGGGGCAGAAGCTCGACGTCGCCGCGGCGAAGGCTGCCGTGCTGAGTCAGTGGGCGACGGGTGCCGAGCTGGCTTTGCCGGTGGTGCCGGCGCCGGTGCGGACCACTACTGCCGGGGTGCAGGCGGCTTTGGAGCAGTTCGCTCGGCCCGCGGTGGCTTCGCCGGTGACTGTCGAGGGTGAGGGCGCCGCCGCTGTTTTGCAACCGCGTGACATCGCCGCGGCGTTGACTTTCGCGCCTGCCGACGGCGGCGGGCTCGTGCCGGTTGTGGATCAGAAGAAGCTGGTGACGGTTGCCGGCCCGCAGTTGAAGTCCACCGAAAAGGAGGGCAAGGAGGCGACCGTCGGGTTCAGCGGCGGGAAGCCGACCGTCGAGCCTTCGGTGGACGGGAAGACCGTCGACTGGGAGCCGAGCCTGAAGCCGTTGCCCGACGTGCTGAAGCGCGCCGACGGTCGTTCGCTGAAGGCCGTGTACAAGAACAGCCCGGCCAAGGTGACGACCGAGCAGGCCAACGCGCTCGGCGTGAAGGAGGTCGTCGGCGAGTTCACCACCGGCGGCTTCGCGCCCGACTCGGGCGTCAACATCCGCGTGGTCGCCCAGAAGGTGAACGGCGCCATCGTGAAGCCCGGCGAGACCTTCAGCCTCAACGGCTTCACCGGCCCCCGCGGCACACCCCAGGGCTACGTCGAGGCCGGCGTCATCGAGAACGGCGCCCCCGCCCGGGAGGTCGGCGGCGGCATCTCGCAGTTCGCGACCACGCTGTACAACGCGTCGTACTTCGCGGGCATGAAGGACGCGGGGCACAAGGAGCACAGTTACTACATCAGCCGCTATCCCGCGGCGCGCGAGGCGACGGTTTTTCAGAACCCCAATGGATCCAGTGTGATCGATTTGAAGTTCACGAATGATTCTTCGACGGGGATTGCCATTCAGACGATTTGGTCGCCTTCGTCGTTGACGGTGAAGCTGTGGGGGACGAAGCGGTATTCGGTGGAGTCGATTCCCGGGGAGCGGATCAATCCGACGCCTCAGCCGACCAAGCCGGGTCCGGCGGAGAACTGCCACGCTTCGAACGGTGCGCCTGGGTTCACGACCACGGATACCCGGGTGTTGAAGGACGCTGCCACGGGCCAGGAAGTCTCCCGACACACGCGGACGGTGCGGTACAACCCGCAGCCGAAGATCACCTGCGGGGCGTAGGTGCTTGTGGTCAACATGGTGGAGAAGTTCGGCGCGGACGAGTTCCTCGAACGGGAGTGGGATCTGCCGGCGGAGGTCGTCGAGCCGTTGCGCGGGCAGGTCGACATGACGCCCGAGGGCTGGATCATGCACGTGTGGCGGATGACGGCGGAGATCGCCGCCATCGTGCAGCCTTGGGTCGACGAGCCCATCGACGTCGAGTCGGGCTCCTGGTACGTCAGCTCGGCGCAGGTCGACTGAAGCGGAGACGGCTCGGCCGGTGCGTTTCGCAGTGAAGATCGCGGGCTGGCATCCTTCTGACTGAGCTTCAGGAGGATGCCTTGGCGACTGTGCTGATCCCCGTCCCGGCCCGGGACTCGGACCCGTCCGAAGTGGCCGTCAGCCGGGCGGTGCTCGACGGGCACACTGTGGTCTTCGCGACTCCCGGGGGCGCGCAGGCGACCTGCGACGAACTGATGGTCTCCGGCGAAGGCCTCGATTTGTGGAGCCGCGTGCCGGGTCTGCGGAAGCTCACCGCCGTCGGCCGAGTGCTGCGGGCGGACGCGGCCGCGCGCTCGGCGCACGCCGCGTTGCTGGCGGATCCGGCGTGGCGCACCCCGATCCGCTGGGCCGACATCAACCTCGACGACTTCGACGGCCTGCTGCTGCCGGGCGGGCACCGGGCCCGTGGCATGCGCGAGTACCTCGAAAGCCCGGTGCTGCAGGAGGTGGTCGTCTCCGCGTTCCGGCGGGACCTGCCGGTCGGCGCGATCTGTCATGGCGTGCTGCTCGCCGCCCGCAGCGTCGACCCGGACACCGGCCGCTCGGTCCTGCACGGCCGCACGACGACGGCGCTGACCTGGCAGCTGGAACGCACCGCCTGGCGGCTCGCGCGGCGGACGCGCTTCTGGGACCCGGACTACTACCGCACGTACCGCGAGGAGCCGGGCCAGCCCGCGGGGTACATGTCGGTGCAGCAGGAGGTCACCCGCGCCCTGGCGGGTCCGGGGGACTTCCGCGACACGACGGACCGAGTGCAGGCGAGCGGCCGCGCCCGCGACTCGGTGGACAACGCCCGCCCGGCGTTTATCGTCGAGGACGGTAACTACGTGTCGGCTCGGTGGCCGGGTGACGTGCACACGTTCGTGAAAACGTTCGCCACGCGCCTCTGACTCACGCGGGCGACCAGCACACCGTGACCAGCTCCCGGCCCGAAGACCCCAGATCGGGCGGCAGCGCCGGATCGACACCCAGCTCAAGCAGCGCGTCGGCCACCTCACCTGAGCGCGCGACGGGTAGGCACAGCCGGCGCCGCGTCACGTCGACGAGGTCGGCGAACGTCTCGTGCTCGGCCTCGTCCGGGCGGCGCCACAGCGTGGTCTGCGGTTCGACGCCGAGTTCGACCAGCGCGGCGCAGAAGTCCTGGGCGGTCGGGCCGGCGGGGCGGCGGACGCCGTGGAACCGCGCCCACAGCTCGTTCAGCTCAGTCAGCGGGTGCTTGAGCGCGGTCTCGACCACCACGCGCCGGCGGGCCCGCTTCGTGAGGGCGCGAACGAACGGCTCGAGGTCGGGCACGTTGTAGATCACGTTCCCGCACAGCACCAAGTCGGCGTCGGCCACCTGCTCGGCGACGCCGGGCCAGTGCCCGAGCACCGTCTCGGCGGGCACGCCGAGACGCGCGGCCCGGGCGGCGAACGACGAGAGCAGCTGGTGGTCCCCGTCGACGCCGCACACTGCCGTGACGCCGGCCCGGCCCACCAGCGACAGGCTCGTCGCGCCGGCCGCGGCACCGACGTCGAGCACGGTGCCCGGCTCGGCCAGCACCGCCGCCGCCTCGGCGAAAGTCCGGCCGATCGGCGCCGCGATCTGGGCGTCGGCGCGGCGCTCGAACACCCGCCGGGGCAGCACCCACGGCGGGTCCGCGACGGCGTCGGCGATCTCACCGGGCACCGCCCACGCGGCCAGCTGCTCTGCCCATCTGCGCACCGCCGACACCCGCATCTCCTCCCACTCGGATTCGTCCCTGGAATCCTCCCGCAAACATCGCGCACACCTCCCCCAACCCGCGTAATCTCCCCATCCAGACCACGGAAGGGGGCACTCGTGGCCGAAAACGGCGCGGACGCCGCAATGGGCCTGTACGGGCTCACCAAACGGTTCGGCACCACGCTCGCAGTCGACAGTGTCACCTTGGAGGTCCCGAGGGGATCGTTCTTCGGGCTCGTCGGGCCGAACGGCGCGGGCAAGACCACGTCGCTGTCGATGGCGGTCGGGTTGTTGCGGCCGGACCAGGGGCAGGCGAACGTGTTCGGCATCGACGTGTGGCGGGATCCGGAGCGGGCGAAAAGCCTGATCGGTGTGCTTCCGGACGGACTGTCCATTCCGGAGCGCCTCACCGGCCGCGAGCTGTTGACCTACATGGGACTTCTCCGGGGTCTCGCTCCCGGCACCGTCGCGGAGCGGGCGCAGGAGTTGCTCGGCGTGCTGGAGCTGCTGGAGGCCGAGCGCACGCTCGTGATCGACTACTCCGCGGGGATGCGCAAGAAGATCGGGCTCGCGATGGCGCTGCTGCACGGGCCTCGGCTGCTCGTGCTGGACGAGCCGTTCGAAGCGGTGGACCCGGTGTCGGCGTCGACGATCCGGACGATCCTGCAGCGGTTCGTCGCCTCGGGCGGCGCGGTGGTGCTCTCGAGCCACGTGATGGCGCTGGTCGAGCAGCTGTGCAGCCACGTCGCGGTGATCACGCGCGGCCGGGTGGTCGCGGCGGGCGCCGTGGACGACGTGCGGGGTGGCGGGAGCCTGGAAGACGCGTTCGTGCACATCGTGGGCGGGCGCACCGGCGGAGCGGAAGGGCTGTCGTGGTTGGCGTCCTCGTCCGACTGAAGCTGCGCGTTCTGCGCAATTCCCTGCGCGGCGGCCGGGTCGCGGGCATGGTCGTCGGCGGGGTGATCGGGCTCGTCGCGGCGGTGCTGACGATCGTGCTGGGCCTCGTGCCGATCCGGGGCGGCGACGGAGTCACCGTCGACCTGCTGGCCACGGTCTACGCGGGGTGGGCGGCCGGCTGGGTGCTCGCGCCCATCGCCACCGGCGGCGGGGACGACACGCTGCGCCCGGAGCACTTCGCGCTGCTGCCGATCGGCCGGCGCAAGCTCGCCGTCGGGCTGCTGGCCGCGAGCTTCGTCGGCGTGACGACGCTGGTCAGCCTGGTCGCGTTCCTCGGCCTGTTCTTCTACGGCCTGCGCCTCGGCGCGGGCGCGGCGCTGGTCGGGCTTGTGTTCACGGTGCTGCAGCTGGCGTTCGTGGTGCTGCTCTACCGCGTGGTGATGGCGGCGCTCGGTGCGCTGCTGACCTCACGCAAGGGCAAGGAGCTCGGCATCATCCTCGTCGCCCTCACCGGTCTGTCCGGCGTCGGCGTGAACCTGGCGATCAACAGCCTCGGCCCCGCGATCATCAACGGCCGCGTGCCGGGCTTCGTGAACGTGATGCACGTGCTGCCGTCCGGCTGGGGCACGGTCGCGGTGCACGCGGCGGGCACCGGCGAGTGGGGCACCGCGCTCGGGTTGCTGGTCGCGATGCTCGCGCTGATCGCCGTGCTGATCGCGGCGTGGGGCGCGCTGCTCGCGCGGCAGGTGACGAGCCCGTCATTCCGCGGCGCGTCGCGCACGAAGGTGCGGGCCGAGGGGGCGCGCGTGCGCCGCAGCCTGCTGCCCGCGACGCCCGTGGGTGCCGTGGCGCGCAAGGAGCTGTTCACGTGGTGGCGCGACGCCCGCCGGCGCGTCGCCCTGCTGTCGACGCTGATCGTCGGCGTCGTGGTCACGGTCCTCCCGGCGCTGTCCGGCGGCGGGCGGCCGGCGATCGTGCCCTACCTCGGCGTCGCGGTGGTGTTCTTCGCGTGCATGCAGTCGGGCAACCTCTACGGCTTCGACGGCAGCGCGCTGTGGCACACGCTCACCGTGCCCGGCGCCGAACGCGCCGACGTGCGCGGCCGCCAGCTCGCGTGGGCATTGATCGTGGCGCCGGTGGCGCTGGTGCTGGCCGCGGTCCTGCCGGGCGCGGTCGGCGAGAGCGGCGCGTACCCGTGGGTGTTCGGCCTGGTGCCGTCGCTGCTGGGCGCCGGCGCGGGCGTGCTGATGCTGCAGTCGGTGTACCTCGCGTACCCGCTGCCCGACCAGCGCAAGAGCTCGAGCCCGTGGTCGTCCGGCGGTCGCCCGGGCTGCGCGCGGCTGCTGCAGATGTTCGCGACGATGCTGCTGGTCGCAGCCGGGGCTCTGCCGGTGCTCGTGCTGTGCATCGCCGGCGCGGTGCTCGGCTCGCCGGTGCTGCAATGGCTCGGTGTGCCGGTCGGGATCGTGGTCGGCGCCGTGCTGGCGTGGTGGTGGGGCGGGCTCGCGCGCCAGCGTCTCGCGACGCGTGGCCCCGAGCTGCTGGCGACGGTGTCGAAGGAGCGGTGAACCGCGGGCCGCGGATCCGGGTGACCCGCGGCCCGTGGCGTCACGGCAACGCGGCCAGCGAAGTGGCGAGCACGTCGTCGGACAGCTCGTTGTCCACCATCTCGCCCGAGAGGTACGCGCCGTACGCGGGCAGGTCGAGGTGCGCGTGGCCGCACAGCGCCGTGAGGATCACCTTCTCCTCCCCGGTTTCCTTGCAGCGCAACGCTTCCTGGATGCACGCGGCCAGCGCGTGCGTCGGCTCGGGCGCGGGGACGATGCCCTCCGCGCGGGCGAAGCGCACGCCCGCGGCGAAGCACTCCTGCTGCCCGACGGCGAGCGCCTCCATGAGGCCCAGCTCGTAGATGTGCGAGATGAGCGGCGACATCCCGTGGTAGCGCAGGCCGCCCGCGTGGATCGGGTCGGGGATGAAGCCGTGGCCGAGCGTGTGCATCTTCAGCAGCGGGGTGAGGCCCGCCGTGTCGCCGAAGTCGTACGCGTACGTGCCGCGCGTGAGCGTCGGGCACGCCGCCGGCTCGACGGCGCGGATGACCGGGTTCATCCGGCCCGCCAGCTTCTCACGCAGGAACGGGAACGCGAGCCCGCCGAAGTTGGAGCCGCCGCCGGTGCAGCCGACGAGGATGTCCGGGGTGTCGCCCGCGAGCTCGAACTGCTTGAGCGCCTCCTCGCCGATCACCGTCTGGTGCATCAGCACGTGGTTGAGCACGCTGCCGAGCGCGTACCGCGCGTTCGGGTCGGCCGCGGCCTGCTCCACGGCCTCGCTGATCGCGATGCCGAGGCTGCCGGTGGACTCGGGGTCGTCGGCGAGGATCTTCCGCCCTGACTCGGTGAGCGCCGACGGGCTCGGGTGCACGGTCGCGCCGAACGTCTCCATCATGAGCTTGCGGTAGGGCTTCTGGTCGTAGGAGGCGCGGACCTGCCACACCTCGCACTCGAGCCCGTACTGCGCGCACGCGAACGCCAGCGCGCTGCCCCACTGGCCGGCGCCCGTCTCGGTCGTCAGACGCGTGACGCCCTCCGCGGCGTTGTAGAACGCCTGCGGCACCGCGGTGTTCGGCTTGTGCGAGCCGACGGGACTCACGCCCTCGTACTTATAATAGATGCGCGCCGGCGTACCCAGCGCCTTCTCCAGCCGGTGCGCGCGGTAGAGCGGCGAGGGGCGCCACAGGCGGTAGACGTCGCGGACCTCCTCGGGGATGTCCACGTAGCGCTCGGTGCTCACCTCCTGCGCGATCAGCGCCTGCGGGAACAGCGGCGCCAGGTCCTCGGGCCCCACGGGCTCGCGCGTGCCCGGGTGCAGCGGCGGGGGCGGGGGCTCCGGCAGGTCGGGCACCACGTTGTACCACTGCGTCGGGAGATCGGCTTCGTCCAGGATGTACTTGGTGCGCTCCGCCATCACGCCTCCTGAGTTCTGGAAAACTCAACATAGATCGCCGGAGGCCGGTGGGCCAGCCCGTCGTGATTGTCCACAGTGGAATTATTTTGGGAGGAAACTTGCCCACTCGTGTCGATCGCCTGCAGCTCGCCGACGGTCCCGTCGACCTGCCCGTGTGGCTCCCCGCCGGCGGCCACGGCCCCGGCCTGGTGCTGATCCAGGAAATCTTCGGCCTGGACGCTTATCTCTCCGGCGTTGCCGCGGACCTCGCCGAGCTGGGTTACGTGGTCGCCGTGCCCGAGCTGTTCCACCGCTTCGCGCCGGGCTGGTCGTCGGCCCACGACGAGGCCGCGGTCGCCCGGTCGATGGAGATCGCCGGTCAGCTCGACCCCGCGCTCGCTCTGTCGGACGTCCTGGCGACCCTCGCGCACCTGCGCGGTGTGAGCTCTGGTGCCGGCGTGCTGGGCTTCTGTCTGGGCGGGTCTCTCGCGTTCGCTGCCGCTGCCGCGGGCACGCCGGACACGGCGGTGTCGTTCTACGGGTCGACGGTGGCGGGGGAGATCGCTTCGCTGGACGAGGTGAGTTGCCCGATCCAGTTCCATTTCGGGGGCCAGGATCCGTTCATTCCTCGGTCGGATGTCGCTGTGGTGGAGGCAGCGGTGGCCTTGCATCCTGGGGCGGAAATTTTCGTGCAGGTCAGCCCCATACGCCAGGCTTGTGCTCGACGACGCCGGACAATGCCCAGCGCCGTGCTCGTGGGGAGTCAGAACGCAGTGGGTGATCAGGTTGAGGCGGCGCTCTCCACGGCGGTGATGGTCCGGGTTAGCGCCGACCGCATGTAGCGCCGCCAAAGAGGGGCCAGTCCGAGGCCGATGAGGGCGTGGCGAGCTGGGCGGGGCTTGAACTCGTAGGTCCACCGGATGACGGTTCCGTCGCCGTCGGGGGTGAAGGTCCACTCGCCGCGAACACCCGATACCAGCCGTCCGACGGAGTTGGTGAAGCCGGTCAGCTCGTAGGCGAAGCTGTGGCCTGGCTCGTACTCCGTCAGGGCCTCGGTCGCCGTCGACCCATCGGTCAGGTCGGGGTTGCGCGAGGCTCCCACGCGGTCCCAGGGGCCGGTCTGATTTCGCACGCCTCGAACGCCCGGGAATGGCCCCCAGCGGCGGAACACCACCGACAGGTCGATCGGCACCACCACGGCGAACGCCGTTGCAGGCCCGACTTCGGCACGTGCTTGCACCGTCACCGGCACTGTCCGGTCCGAACCCGAGATCAACGCCATGCATGCATGCTGCCACAGACCGACAGCCACACGCTCTTATGCCGAACCGGTGATGTGCTCTCCTGCCGCTAAACGGGATTTCCTCGGCGGCGAGGCGTTGAGGAAATCGCCACCGCTGCTCAAGCCATGTCGCCGTGCCCAAAGCAAGCGCATCGCGCAGGAATCGATATGTAAACAAAACTCACTCCACTTCGGTGGGCAGGACCCGTATATCCCGCGTTCCGATGTTGCGGTGGTGGAGGCTGCGGTGGCCTTGCTTCCAGGGGCGGAGATTTTCGTGCAGGAGGACGCGGGGCATGCGTTCCACAACCGGGTGGCGCCGATGTTCTGCCGGCCGGAAGCCGCTGCACGTGCTTGGGAGTTGACGACGGAGTTCCTGCGCCGGACTCTGCCGGTGTAGAGGCGGCGTCACGACCTCCGTTCCCCAATGGCGGACGCCTTGAAGCACGCCTACCCGGATCGATGAGTGCGTTTCCACACTGAGCGCACCATCTCCTGGCTGCTGCGCGACAAACCGTGCGGGGGCGGAGCCCCGCTGACCGTAAGATCATCAACATGGTGAGCTCACAGATGAGCAGGAACCTGGTGGTCGTCGGCGGCGGCATCGTCGGTGCCTCGGTGGCCTATCACGCCGCTCGGGCCGGCGCCGGCGTGACCCTGGTCGACGGCGGGCGGCCGGGAGCCGGCGTGACGGCGGGCTCGTTCGCCTGGATCGGAGCGGCCGGTGTGCGCACCGGTCCGGCGGCCGGGCTGCGGGTGAACGCGGCGGAGGAGTACCGCCGGCTCGGGGCCGAGCTGCCGGGACTCCCCGTGACCTGGTCCGGCTCACTGTCCTGGGGCGCGGCGGACACCGTGCCGGAGGCCGGGCCCGGGCAGGAGATCGTGGACGCGGCCACCGTGGCAAAGCTTGAGCCCACCCTGACGCAGCCTCCGGAGTGGGCCGTCTGGGCACCCGGTGACGGCGCCGCCGACCCGGTAGGCGTGAGCGAGCGGCTGGTCGCGGGCGCCCGCGCCCACGGCGCCCGGGTGCATCCGGACACCCCGGTCATCGCGGTCCGTCGGGACGCCGCGGGTCGGGTCGCCGGGGTCGAGACGGCCGCGGGACCCCTCGCCGGTGAGACTGTGGTGCTCGCGGCCGGAGTGGCCACGGCCGCGCTGGCCGCGCCGCTCGGCGTTCGCGTCCCGGTCGACCCGTCGCCGGCGACGCTCTTCCGGCTCCGCGCCCCGGCCGGTCTGGTCCGCACCGTGGTCCACAACCGGGACTTCGATCTCCGGCAGGTCGCCACGGACCGGCTACATGCCGCCGCAGACTCGCCCGAACGGACTCTCGCCGCCGTCCGGTCCACCTTCCGCGGCGCCGCGAACGTCGAGCTGCTCAGCACCCGGGTCGGCGTACGCCCCATGCCGGCCGACGGCGAGCCGATCATCGGCCCGGTCCCCGAGGTGCCCGGCCTCTACCTGGCGGTGATGCACTCGGCGGTCACGCTCGCCGCGGCTGTCGGCCACCTGGTCGCGCGGGAGCTGGTCGACGGCACTGTCGAGCCCTCGCTGGCAGGCTGCCGCCTCGACCGCTTCTAGTCCGAGTCGCCGCTCACGGGCGAAAGCGACACGGCGAGTTCTGAGATCAGGTCTTGGTATCGCTGGATTTCATTGAGGGAAACGGCATTCGCGCCCGGACTTCGACGGCTGCGGCCTCCGCGGAGGTTTGGAGTCCACCGCGCAGGTCGCGCCAGGTGAGCGAAGGGCACTCCGCCGCGGTAGCGAGGATCCATTCTCCCCGCCCGACAGCCGCTGCCCGTGCGTGGGAGCCGACGACGGAGTTCCTTCAGCGGACCCGAAAACGCGATCAGCCGGCTGAGCGTCGAGCCAAGTTCGCCTGATGCGGGCCCGCGAGCCAGTCCTGTTCGAGACGCACGTCGACCGGTTCCTCGCCCCGCCGCAGCGCGTCGATATACGCACGGTCGGCGGCAATGCGGGCCGCCACCTCGGGCCCTTCGGCGACGGCGCCGTGGCCGGGGACCAGGACGTCGACGTGCCGGGCGGCCTCGGTCAGCCGGTCGAGTGCCGCGTCGTAGGCGTCCACCTGGCCGGGGCGGCGAGGGTCCAGCAGCGGGATGAGGACATCGGAGAGCATGTCGCCGGCGAGCAGGACGCCCCGGTCCGCGAGGAGGACCGCGGCGTGGCCGGCGGCGTGCGCCTCGTGCTCGACGAGCTCGCCCGGCACCGGTCCCCCGTCCGCGGGCAGCGGGGTGAGCAGCGCGACCAGGTCGAGTGGGATGCCCGACGCGCTCTCCGCCGCCATCGTCCGTGCCCGCTCCCGGGCTCCACTCGCGACCTCGGCGCAGGCGGCGGTGGCGTAGCGCGGCACGTCGCCGAACCGGGAGTGCCAGAGCAGGTGGTCCCAGTGGGGATGGGTCGCGAACCCCGCGACCACCGGAACACCGAGCCGCTCCACGTCGTCGGCGAGCTCGTTGAGATCGGCACCGCCGATGCCGGGGTCGACCAGGACCAGCCCGTCGTCGGCGCGCACCACGGTGGCGTTGCTCCAGACCCACTCGCTCTGCCGCACCCAGACGCCGTCGGCCACCCGATTCAGCATCGGTCCACTGTGTCAGGTGTCCCCACCTGACGCGAGGGCCGCCGGGGTGGAGACTTCCGGCGTGGACATGGCGGAGGTCGGTGCGAGGTTGGCGGCGCGGTTCGGTCCGGCGGTCGAGGATTGGCTCGCTGAGGTCCCGGCACTGGCTGCGCGGCTGGCTTCCCGGTGGGGCCTCGTGCTCGGTGAGGTTTTCGCGAGTGGAGCGTCGTCCGTGGTCATGCGCTGTCGATGGCACGACGGGACCCGAGCGGTTCTCAAGCTCAGTCCGGATCGGGCGTTGTTGACCAAACAGGTTGAGATGCTGCGCGTGTTCGCGCCCTCGGGGCGGGTGCCGGTCGTCTTGGCCGCCGACGCGGAAGCCGGGGTGATGGTGCTGGAGGAGATCGTCCCCGGCACCGAGGCCGAAGACCTGCCGCAGCCGGCCTTGCCGCGGCGGTGGGGTGAGTTGCTTGGCGCGCTGCACGCCGTGACCCCGCCCGCGGACTGGCCATGGCACCTGCGCGGCCGGTGTGACGAGGCGTTCGCCCGGATCGGCCGGAGGCTCTCCGACCCGGCCATCGGCGCACGGATCGATCAGGCCACGTGGCGACGGGCGATGCGGCGCTGCGAGACATTGCTGGCCACGCAGACCAAGCTCGTGCTGGTGCACGGCGACCTGCATCTCGGCAACGTCCTGGACGGCGGCCCGTCGCGGGGTCTGGTCGCGATCGACCCGAAAGCGTGCCTGGGCGATCCGTGCTTCGATGCCGTCGACTACGTGGTAGCCGGTGCCGGGCACGAGGGTGTCGCAGCCCGTTGCCGGCGGGTGGCGGCCGCGTGCGGGCTCGACGAGGACCGGCTGTACGCCTGGAGTCAGGTGATCGCACCGATGGTAACCATCGCGCGCCTCACCTACGGCGGGCCGGAGCCCGTGATCGAGGAACTGCTCGACCTCGCTCGGTGATCAAGCCGCCCGCTCACAGCCACCCGCGGCGTTCCGCCAGACTGCCCGCCTGAAACCGGGTCGACGCGCCCAGCTCGGTCATCAGGCGCTGAAGCCGGCGGTACGTCGTCCGGGTGCTCCAGCCGTTCACGCGCGCGATGGCCGTGTCGGTGAGGCCCGCCATCATCATCGTGAGCAGGGCGCGGGTTTCGTCGTCCGGCCGGGGACCGCCACCAAAAGGACCCGGCGTCACCGCGGACGCGTCGAGCGGGGCGGCCTGGGCCCATTCGCCCTCGAAGAGGGCCTCGAGGGCGGTGAGGAGCGGGGAGCGGCGGACGAGGTAGGCGACCTGCAGGCCGCTGTGGCTGAGGTCGAACGGGATGAGGGCGTCCTGGTCGTCGCGGATGATGAGTTTGATGGGCAGCGTCCGGCGGGTCCGGGCTTCTTCGCCGCCGCGGACGGCGGGCAGGATGTCGGTTTCCAGCTTCTGGGGCCACGCCACCGCGTCGAGGCTGTAGATCACGCGGTGCGCGACGCCGTCGTTCTGGTGGCGGGCGATCTGCGCCTGGGTGTTGCGGGCGGCGCCTTCGCCCCCGGGCGGCTCGTAGTACGGCGGTGTGTCGAACACGCGGACCTGCTGCAGCGCCTCGGATTCCAGGTGCGCGACGGCCGCGGCGATCGTTTCGCGGTCGGTGAGCTGCTCGATCACGAGCTCGGGGCTCGTGCGGTGCGCGCTGCGGTGGATCTCCGAGAGCGAATGCACTTTCGCGCGCGCCGCGCTGAGTTCGCGCTCCCGCTGCGCCACGAGCTGGTTGATCGCGATGTCCGGCGGAGCGGCCAGGTACCGCGCCGGGCTGCCGCTGGCGGCCACCAGGTGCTTGTCGACGAGAGCGTCGAGCGTCCGCTGCAACGGGCCCTCCGGGCCCGACAGGTGGTCGGCGAGCGCGGCGACCGTCGACCCGGGCAGGGCGACGAGCGCTTCATAGACCCGCTCCTCGTCGGCGGACAACCCCAGGACAGCGAGCTCCATGCGAATGTCCTACCCGAGTTGTCGGGATTGTGCCAGGTGGCAGTGAGCAGCCACTCGGGGATCTTGTGACGGGTTCCGGCGGCTGGCACTGTTCGGCCGTTCCGGTGTGGCAGTTGCGCCCGCCGGTCTGCCCCTGCGCAGGAAGGAATCCCCTCGTTGAGAACTTCACGCAAGCGTCGGGCCGTCGCGGCGGCCGCGTGCCTCGCGTCGTCGCTCAGCTCGATTCTGGTCGCCGGTCCGGCCTCGGCCGCTCCCGGCAGAGCGTCGGGGCCCGCGGCCCCGACAACCCACACCGTCACCCTGGTCACCGGCGATGTCGTCACGGTGAACACGACCGGCGACGCCGGTGACAGCGGGGGGACGATCTCGGTCAAAGGGTCGGACGGCGGCCCCTCCGACGCGCGGATCCTCGAGTCGGCAGGCGACGTGTACGTCTACCCGTCCTCGGCGATGTCCTACCTCGCCAAGGGGATCCTGGACCGCCGCCTCTTCGACGTCACGGACCTGATCGCCGCCGGCTACGACGACGCGCACCGCGCCGACCTGCCCCTGATCGTCTCCTACACCAACCCTTCCCCGGGATTCCAGGCGAACACCGCACCCCGCGGCTCGGCCCTGGTCCGGCCGCTGGCGAGCGTCGACGGCGCCGCCGTCACCGAGAACCACGCGCTTGCGCGGGACTTCTGGGCCGCGGTGACGGCGGGGGCGCCGTCGTCCTTCGCGGCGGCACCGGCGTTCGCCAACGGCATCAAGCAGATCTGGCTCGACGGCAAGGTCTACGCCGACCTGGCCGAATCGACCGCGCAGATCGGCGCGCCCGAGGTCTGGACCGGTGGTGACACCGGGCAGGGCGTCGACGTCGCGGTCCTCGACACGGGCGTGGACGAGGGCCACCCCGACCTGGCGGGACGCATCGTCGACACGCGCAGCTTCATCCCCGGCGAGGACGTCAAGGACCTCCACGGCCACGGCACCCACGTCGCCTCCACCATCGCCGGCACGGGCGCCGCGTCCGGCGGCACCGAGAAGGGTGTCGCCCCGGGCGCTCGCCTGCACATCGGCAAGGTGCTGGCGAACTCCGGCTCCGGCAGCGACTCCGAGATCCTCGCCGGCATGGAGTGGGCGGCGGTCGACGAGCACGCCAAGATCATCAACATGAGCCTGGGCACGCAGGAGCCCTCCGACGGCACGGATCCGATGTCGCAGGCGGTGAACCGGCTCAGCGCGCAGACCGGCGCCCTGTTCGTGATCGCCGCGGGCAACACCTCCGGCCCCGGCACCGTCAGCTCGCCCGGCGCCGCCGACGCGGCGTTGACCGTGGGCGCGGTGGACGGCACCGACCACCTCGCCGAGTTCTCGAGCCAAGGCCCCCGGGTCGGCGACGGCGCACTCAAGCCGGAGATCACCGCCCCCGGCGTCGACATCCTGGCCGCGCGGTCGCAGTACGCGTCCGAAGGCGAGGGTTTCTACCAAACGCTGAGCGGCACGTCGATGTCCACGCCGCACGTGGTCGGCGCCGCCGCGCTGCTCGCCGCGAAGCACCCCGAGCTCACCGGCGCCCAGCTGAAGGACCTGCTGACCAGCACCGCGAAGCAGACCCCCGACTACACCGCGTTCCAGGCCGGCAGCGGCCGCGTGGACGTGGCGGCCGCCGCCCGCGCCGGGATCTTCGCTTCGGCCACCGCGTACGCCGGACAGGACGGGGCCGGCGCCGTCAGCCGCCCGGTGACGTACACCAACTTCGGTGCCACGCCGGTGAACCTCGCCCTGTCGATCGCCGCGCCCGGCGTGCCCCAGGGGATGTTCACGCTCTCGGCCGACCGGGTCACCGTGCCCGCGCACGGCACCGCCGCGGTCACCGTGACCATCGACCCGCACGCCGCGCCCGGCGGGTCGGACGGCTTCACCGCGCAGATCCTGGCCACCGGAGGAGACGGTGCGCTCGCCGCGCACACCGCCGTCTCGCTCGGCGCGCTGACGCACCTGCTGACCATCAACGTCAAGGACTCGGCCGGGCAACCCGCGTCCGCCTTCGTCATGGTGCTCCGGGCGGGCGACCCGAACCCGATCCCGGTGCCGGTCGACGGCAGCGTGAGCTTCTACACGCCGGACGACCAGTACTCGGCGCTCGGTTTCCTGACCGTGCCCGGTGTCCACGGCCCGAATTCCCAGGGCGTGGCGCTGCTCGGCGATCCCGACTTCACTTTCGACGGGGACCGCACGATCACCCTCGACGCCGGACACGTCCGGCTGGTCGACGAGACCACTCCGCAGCCCGGCGTCCCCAGCTACCTGCGGCTTGAGTACTCGCGGATGCTCAACCAGGACGGCCGCTGGCACGACTTCGGTCTCGCCAACACGGGCGTCGACAGCCTGTGGATCCAGCCGCAGGGCAAGGTGACGCACGGAGACTTCGTCGTCGGCGCGCGGTGGCGCAAGGAACAGCCGGCGTTGACGGTGTCCGACCGGGGCACCGACTACACCGACGTCCTGCGGCAGGGAGGTGTCACCCCGCTGCCTGACGGAACCCGGAACCTGCCGCTCGTCTTCGCGGGTAATGGCGCGCCTTCGGACTACGCCGGCCTCGGCGCGCGGGGCAAGGCGGTGGTCATCCGGCGCACCGCGTCGGCGACCCCGGCCGCGCTGGCCAAGGCGGCGGCCGACGCCGGCGCCAAGCTGCTACTGGTCGCCAACGATCAGCCCGGACGGCAGAGCCTGTTCTTCGGCACGGACTCGCTGCACCCGAGCCCGATCGACGTCGGGCTCCTCAGCCCCGACGAGGGCAACAAGCTGATCGCCCAGGCGCGGCAGCACAACGCGACGCTGCACACGGAGTCGCACCCGGCGCCGGCGTACCTCTACGACCTCATGCACACGTGGCAGAACGACCTGCCCAAGGACATGGTCGTCCACGCGTCGGGCAAGAACCTCGCGCGCGTCGACGAGACGTTCGCCGGGTCCGTTCCGAACGGCGGCGGTGAGGAGTGGCGGTACGACTTCCCGTCGTACTCGGAGTGGGGCATCGGGAACTACGTCGCCATGGCCGCCAGCGGCCACCGCACCGACTGGGTCACCACCGACGGTGCGAACCGGTGGGGCCACGAAGTCACGGACGGCGTGCTGGGCGAATGGGGCGTCGCGCGGACGTACCGGCCCGGCACCGTGTCGAGCGACGACTGGTTCACGCCGATCCAGCGGCCGTACCTCAACAACAACTACCTCGGCCCGACGCGCACCGGTGACCAGATGCGGATCGACGTGCCGGGCTACGGCAACGCCGACCACGTCGGCGCCAGCTCCGACGCGCAGCAGACCGTCACCCTCTTCCAGGGCGACACCGAGCTGGGCAAGTCCGACAACGGGCTCATCATGTACCCCACCGCCCCCAGCTCCGGGCCGCGGCAGTACCGCCTGGTCGTGGCGAACGAGCGCGACACGAACCCGTACTCGTCCTCGACCACGACGGCGTGGACGTTCACCTCGGCCGCCCCGAAGGTCTTCGGTGAACAGGATCTGTTGCCCCTGCTGCAGATCCGCTACGACCTCGACCCGAACGCCTCCGGATCCGTACCGCGCGACTCGAAGTTCGGCGTCACCGCCGAACAACGCGCCCCGGTGTCCGTGGGCCTGACCCCGGTCTCGATCGCGGGCGGCGGCACCGTTCGCGCGCCCCGCGTCGAGGTCTCCTACGACGACGGCACCACCTGGACCCGCCTCTCCGACGACCACCGAGGCGGCTACCGGCTGGACGCACCGAAAAAGGCGCGGTTCGCCTCGCTGCGGGTGACCGCTTCCGATTCGGCGGGCAACTCCGTCACGCAGACGATCGTGCGGGCTTTCGGGCTTCGCTGATCGTTTCTTGCGGCCCGCCTCTCGTTCGGGGCGGGCCGCAAGAGCGCACCCTCGCTCCTCTGCGCCTACGCTCGGTGGACGACACCGGACCCGGACGCGGAGGAACTCGCCATGCCCTACACCGTCGACTTCGTCACCGTATCGACCGACGGCCTGGAGTCCTCACCGGTCGCTGCGGCGCTCGCCGGCCTGCGCGCGAACGAGGCCCGGTACTTCAAGAACAAGTACGACCACGTCTTCACGGTCGAGCCCGCCGACGACGCCGCGGCGACCGTCGACTGGGTCCACCGGATCCTCTCGGAGGAACGCGGCATCGTCATCGCCTCCCGCTCTCTCGAGGCGACCGCGTTCCAGGTCGAGAACATCCGGATGGCTTACGTCTTCTACGAGGACGGGTTGTCGATCAACGTCATGTACGGCCTCGACGAGTCCGGGAAACGGGCCGTCGGGTTCAAGCTGTCCGACGGGATGGAGGTCCCTTCGGAGCTGTCCTCGTTCAAGTTCGCTCGCCAGAAGTCGAAACTGGCAGGGACCATCCGCGGGTCGTACTTCGTGATCAAGAACGAGTACTGACCCACGTCACCGCTGGCTGCAGAGATCCTGCTCCCCCGCCGCGCACGCGTAGTACTCGAACCCCACCATCGCATTCCTCGCCTCAGGCGTCAGCAGGTAGTCCCGAAACGCCGCCGCCAACGACCCCGACTCCAAGGGTCCCCGGCTGAAGACATACTCGACCGTCCAAAACGGATAGCCGCCGCGGATGTCGTCGAGGGTGGCGTCGCGGCCGTCCAGGCTGATCTTCCTCACGGCGCTCGACTGGGCCACGTCGGAGACGTCCGCGTAGCCGATGGCGTCGCCGAGGGTGGCGATGCGGTCGATGAGGTCGCCGGTCGAGCCTTGTTCGCAGATGATCGGGGATGAGGCGGCGACGCCGGGGCGCAGGTCGCGGCAGGAGTCGGACGTGGCCTGGGCCTGGCCGACCGGGGCGGAAGGCGTACCGAGGAGGTACTTCTCCAGCGTGCGGCGCGTGCCGGACGAGGTGGAGCGGCCCGCGACGCGGATTTCGCCGGTGTCGCGCGGGTTGCCGGTGATGTCGCTCCAGACGCGGGCGCCGCCGGTGAAGATCTTGCGCACGTCTGCCACGGACAAGCTGTCGACGGGCACGTTTTTGCTCGCCACCAACGTGAACGGGACGATCGCGAGCTTCTGCGGCACGAACTGCGCGAAGTCGGGCTCGTCGAACTTGCCGTCGGACAGGGCGAGGTCGATGGTGCCGTCGTGCAGGCGCTGCAGGCCTTCCACGCTGCCGGGCGTGCCGACCTTCACGGCCGCCCCCGGGCAGTACGCCTCGTACGAGCCGGCCAGTTCCGTCGCGGCCCGGCCGAACGCGCTGGAGCCCTCCACGCTCAGCGAACCCGCCTCGCACGCCACGCCCCGCGGCAGCTTGGTGAACGGCGCGACGTTGTTGAGCAGCAACACCACCGCGAGCGCACCGGCGCAGATCGCCGTGAGCCCGCCCCACGCGAGCGTTCCCGGGCCGACCTTTTCCTTGCCTTCGCGGGTGGTGATCCGGCCGTCGCGCAGGAGCCCTTCGACGGCGATCTGGTGCTTCTCGCCCGGCCTCGTCCCGGAGAGCACGATCACGAGCTTGTACGAGGCTTCCCGTTCGAGCGGGACCTTCGGCAGCTGCACCCGGTCTTCCTCGATCGTGAACCCGGGCAGCTTGTTGATCACCCGTTGCAGCTCGACGGGCTCGAACTCGGTGGCGTCGACCGAGATCACCTGCCGGCCCGGGAAGTGCAGGGCGAGCGGGGACACGTAGTCCGCCGCCGTGATCGTCGAGCCGCCGGTGTTCTTCACCCGCACCACGACGACACCCGGGTCGGTCACCGTCGTGTGTTCGCCTTCCAGGCGCACGGTTTCGCCGATGTCGACGCCGAACGGCGCGTCGATCCGCACCCGGCACGACAGGATCTGGCGCCGGCGCACCCGCACGTAGCTGACGCTCGTGGCCAGCGCGGCCACCACCGCCGCGATCGACAGGCCGAGGATGCCGTCGCCGCTGATCGCGGTCTCGGCGACCCATTGCCGCTGCGCGATCCCGAGCACGAGGGCCACGAGCACCACCACGGCCAGCACCACCGCGGCCGCGATGCGCGGCCCCCGGCGCGGCTTCGGTGCGGCGCGGTTGATCACCGCGTCGGTCAGCGGGCGGGCGCCCGGCGACGTCGAGGGGTCGGCCTGCTCCGCGCGGCTGATCCGCTCGACGGCCACCGACACCTGCTCCTCGACCCAGTCGGGATCGTCGGTCCGCTCCGGGTACGCCGCCTGGTAGAGACTCCTGGCGATCTCGTCGACGGTCTGCGGCGGCTGCGAGTCATTCGCGGGCATCGGTTTTCCCCTCCCCCTTCGCCGCGGTTTCCTCGCACACCGGGCACTTTCCGGACATTCCGTCCAGGACGTAGGAGGCTTCGAGCACGGCCTGCCACATCGCCTGACGCGGCCCGTGGGTGCGATCGGACTCGGCGGCGTTCAGGAACTTCTCGACGATGATCTCCCAGTGGTCCTGCGCGCGAGCCCAGTCTCCGTCGTGGCGCAGGGCGAACCGGATGCCGAAGTAGTGCGGCACCTCGAACCCGTGCCGGCGGTACTGCAGGCGGTCGAGCAGCGGGATGAGGGCGATGCGGCGCGCGTTCCCCCGGCCGCGCATCCGCCCGATATTGCGGTTGTCCGTCACCTCGGTCACCACGTAACCCGCCACGGCGCCCGCGAAACCGGTCACCACGAGCCAGCCGGAGAGTGACAACGGCAGGGCGAGCGCGGGGCTCGAGGTGTCCCACGGCGAGTCGATCTGCAGGGTCACGTCGTAGGCGACCCGGCCCCCGATGACCACGGCGTTGACCACGAACAGGCCCGCGAAGGCGGCGAGGAAGTAGTAGCCCCGCACGCGCAGCCAGTACTGGATGCCCCTGAACCGGCCGACACCCCGGCGCCGACGCCGCAGCAACGCCCGCAGCGACTCGCGCGGCGGCGGTGGATCGACCTTGCTCGTTTCGGTGATTTGCCTGGTCATGTGCCGCGCGGCCACGCTCGAACTGAGCGAGGCCCCCCTCCGCCACCCATGACCGAAAATCTACCGGACAGCGGCGGTCAGTCAAAGAAGCGTGGCACGAGGCTGCCACCCGGAAATACCGAGCAGGAATGGAGAAGCACTGGTCACGGGTGCGCGCCTACCGTTCCAGCCATGACCTCAATCGACACCGTCACCCTCGAAGTGACCGATCCCACCGCCGCCGAACGCTTCTACGCCGACGCCTTCGGGCTCGGCTCCCGCCTGCGTTTGCGGGCGTCGCAGGAACCGTCCGACGGCTTCCGCGGCTTCACCCTCTCGCTGACGGTTTCCCAGCCCGCCAACGTCGACGCCCTCATCTCCGCTGCTCTGAAGGCCGGCGCCACGACGCTCAAGGCCCCCGCGAAATCCATGTGGGGCTACGGCGGCGTCGTCCAGGCGCCCGACGGCTCGATCTGGAAGGTCGCGACAGCGGCCAAGAAGGACACCGGCCCGGCCACACGGGAGTTCGACGCCATCGTGCTCCTGCTCGGCGTGGACGACGTGGTGGCGAGCAAGAAGTTCTACGCCTCGCGCGGATTGAGCGTGGGGAAGAGCTTCGGCCGCATGTACGTGGAGTTCGAGACGGGCCCGGTGAAGCTGGCCCTGTACCGCCGCCGCGCGCTGGCGAAGGACGCCGGCGTGGCCCCCGCGGGGACGGGTTCGCACCGGATCGCGGTGGTCAGCGGAGAGGAAGTTTTCACGGACCCGGACGGTTTCGCGTGGGAAACCACCGCGTCGGCCGAGGTGTCTTGATGTGCCGCTACCGGTTGTACGCGATGGCCCGGCCGGGGTCTGCCGAGGAGGAAGACCCTTGAAGAGATCGGGCCGACGAACGCGTCATGGCGGCCGGCCGGGTCGAGGAACCGAACCGGGAACGCCGTCTCGACGGAGAAGAGGAAGTCCCTGCTCAGGCCGCCGTTATGTCCACTTCGGACAGCGTGCTGCCCTGACCGGCCCACGATTCCCGAGAGACGCCCGGAAAGACATCGGAGAGCATCGCGCCCACCACCCGGCCCGGGGCCGAAACCCCGGGCCGGACAGTTTCACTTCACCAGCTCGTCGAACATCCCCGCCTCGTACGACCCACCCGGGTTGCGCACGATCACGTTCATCCGGTTGGCCGCGTTGATCATCGACACCAGGCACACCAGCGCCGCGATCTGGTCGTCGTCGAAGTTCTTGCGGACGTGGGACCACGTTTCGTCCGAGACGCCCGCGGAGTCGGCCATGCGGGTGGCCTCCTCGGTCAACGCGAGGGCCGCGCGCTCGGCTTCGGTGAACACGGTGGACTCGCGCCACGCCGCCACCAACGCGAGGCGCACCGCGGTTTCGCCGGCGGCCGCGGCGTCCTTGACGTGCATGTCGACGCAGAAGCCGCAGCCGTTGAGCTGGCTGGCGCGGAGGTTGACCAGCTCCTGGGTGGCCTTGGGCAGGGCCGAGGATTCGAACAGGAGGCTCGCGGAGGCGAAGCGCTTGGCGAACTTCGTGGCGAACTCGTTCTCGAACAGGTTCATGCGGGTCATGGAGTAGTCCTCACTCGTCATTTCGCGAACTGATGACCACCAGATGCCGGCGACGCCGTCGTTGTGACATGTCACGAAACACAGCCGGTCGGCGTCTGGTGGGGGAAGCTGTCGAAACCGAAGGGGGAAGCGCATGGCCGACCGCAGCACGGAGCTGTTCCTCACGCACCGCAACCTGCTGTTCACCATCGCCTACGAGATGCTCGGCTCGGCCGCCGACGCGGAGGACGTGCTCCAGGAGACGTGGCTGCGCTGGGTGGCCGTCGACTTCGACGCGGTGCAGAACCACCGCGCGTACCTGGTGCGCATCACCACGCGCCAGGCACTGAGCCGGCTGCGGACGCTGGGGCGCCGCAAGGAGTCCTACGTCGGGCCGTGGCTGCCGGAGCCGTTGCTGACCGCGCCGGACGTGGCCGAGGACGTGGAGCTCGCCGACAGCGTGTCGATGGCGATGCTGCTCGTTCTGGAGACGCTCACGCCGACCGAACGCGCGGTATTCGTGCTGCGCGAGGTGTTCGACCTGGGCTACGGCGAGATCGCCGACGCCGTCGGCAAGAGCGTCGCTGCAGTGCGGCAGATCGCGCACCGCGCGCGGGAGCACGTGGCCGCCCGCCGGCCGCGCGGGCCCGTCTCGCGCACCGCCACGCGCGACGCCCTCGCCGCCTTCCAGCACGCCATCGAAACCGGCGACCTGCAGCACCTGCTCGACATCCTCTCCCCGGACGTCGTCTTCCTCGGCGACGGCGGCGGCGTCAAGCAGGCCGTGCTCAAGCCCGTCGTCGGCGCCGAACGCGTCGCGCGCATCCTGGGCGCCGGCCTGGGCCACCTCGCCACGGCCACCCGCCTGCCCGCGCAGGTCAACGGCTACCCCGCCCTCACCGTCCACTTCGACGGCGCGCTCGACACCGTCCTGGCCCTGCGCATCGACGACGGACTCGTCACCGGCATCTACGCGGTGCGGAACCCGGAGAAGCTGTCGCACATGGACAAGGAGTGGAGCCTGCAGCGATAGGCGAGGCCGGAATGTTTGCCCGGCCACCGGATTTTGTCGGTCCCCGCGGGTAAGTTCGATGACATGGCAACAATGGTGACGTTCCACGCCCACCCCGACGACGAGTGCATCGTGACCGGGGGCGTGATGCGCAAAGCGGCCGACGACGGGCACCGGGTGGTGCTGGTGGTCGCGACGCGCGGCGAGGTGGGCGAGGTGCCCGACGGGTTCCTCGGCGACGGCGAACAGCTGTGGGAGCGCCGCGTGCGCGAGACCCACGGGGCGGCCGAGGTGCTCGGCGTCAAACGCGTGGAGTTCCTGGGCTATCGCGATTCCGGGATGATGGGCGAGGCGACCAACGACGAACCGGGCGCGTTCTGGCGGGCGTCGGTCGAGGAGGCGGCCCAGCGGCTCGCCGAGATCCTGCGTGAGGAAGACGCCGAAGTGCTCACGGTCTACGACGACTACGGCAACTACGGCCACCCCGACCACATCCAGGTCCACCGCGTCGGCATGCGGGCCGCCGAGCTGGCGGGCACGCCGCGCGTCTACCAGGCCACCTCGAACCGCGACCACATGCGCCGCGGGCTGGAGCTGGCCGTGGAGATGGGGGCGATGCCGCGCGAGGCGGTGCCGGACGTCGACGCGCAGGAGAAGCTCGGCAAGCCCGAGGCGGAGATCACGGCGGCGGTCGACGTCAAGCCGTACCTCGCCGCGAAGCGCGCCGCCATGCGGGCGCACCCGAGCCAGATCAGCGAGGAGTCGTGGTTCCTCGCGATGCCCGACGAGGCGTTCGGCCACGCGTTCGGCATCGAGTGGTTCATCCGCGAGGGCCACGGTCCGGGGATCACGGAGACGGACCTGATGGCGGGCCTATGACACCGCGGCAGTCACGTCCAGCTCCACCAGCTGGCCCGGATAACCCAGGCACGTCACGCCCAGCAGCGTGCTCGCGGTGCTGAACGCCGGCCCGATCGCCGAGCCGGTGAACCGGTCCCACACGGCGGAGAGCACGGCGCGGTCGGCCGTGGCCACGTAGATCACCGTGCGGACCACGTCGTCGGCGGTGGCGCCGGCGGCCGCGAGCGCGGTGGCCGTGTTGGCGACGACCTGGTCCACCTGCGCGAGCACGTCTCCCTCGACCACCACGCCGTCCAGCCCGAGCGGGCACTGGCCCGCGAGGTGCACATCTGCCCGGCCGGAGACGGTGGTCACGCGGTGGTAGCCGGGCGTCGCGTGCAAGGCGGGCGGGTTCTGCCGTTGAATGGTCACGGGCCGCATGGTGGTGCACCCACCGCGCGGCCGGGAAGCGATTTTCGGGGCTCGGGAGGGCAGATGCGCAGGACCGTGAGCTGGGCCGACGGCGCCGTCGTGATCATCGACCAGGTCGCGCTGCCCGGCGCGTACCGGACGCTGGAGCTGCGGACGGTCGACGAGCTCGTCGACGCGATCCAGCGGCTCGCCGTGCGGGGCGCCCCGGCCCTGGGTGCCGCGGGTGCGCTCGGTGTCGCGCTGGCGGCGTTCGCGGGTGGCTCGGACGACGCTGTGCGGGCCGAAGCCGAACGCCTGGCCACCGCCCGCCCGACGGCCGTCAACCTCCGCTGGGGCGTCAGCCGTGCCCTTGGCAAGCTCCACGACGGCCCCGAAGCCGTGCTCGCCGAGGCCCTGGCCATGCTCGACGAGGACGAACACCTCAACCGCACCGCGTCGGGCCACGCGGCGGAAGTCGTGCTGCGCGAGACCACCCGCCGCCCGCTGCGGCTGCTGAGCCACTGCAACGCGGGCCACCTCGCCACCGTCGCGTGGGGCACGGCGCTCGGCGTCGTCTGGCACCTGCACGAGCGGGGCCTCGTCGAGTCGGTGCTGGTCGACGAGACCCGCCCCCTCCTGCAGGGCTCCCGCCTCACCGCGTGGGAACTCGCCCAGGCCGGCGTCCCCTACCGGGTCCAGCCCGACGGCGCCGCCGCCCTCGCGATGTCCCGCGGCCTCGTCGACTGCGTCCTCGTGGGCGCCGACCGCATCGCCGCCAACGGCGACGTCGCCAACAAGATCGGCACCTACGGCCTCGCCATCGCCGCCGCCCACCACGGGGTGCCGTTCGTGGTCGTCGCCCCGGAGTCCACTGTGGACGCATCGATCGCCACGGGCGCGGACATCGAGATCGAAGAGCGCCGGGCTGCGGAGCTGACGGAGTCCGGCGGCGTCCGCATCGCACCCGACGGCGCCGAGGTCTTCAACCCGGCCTTCGACGTGACACCGGCCGCGCTCATCACGGCGGTGGTGACGGAAAACGGCGTCCGGCTCCCTCAGCCGACTCCGTAGACCGCGACGGTTCCCTTGCCCGCCACCACAATCCGGTCGCTCGTCGCGAGCAATTACCCCGCGAGCGACCGGTACAACTCCAGATGCGCCCGCGCGGCAGCGGCCCACGTGTGGCGCTCAGCCAGGGCCACGCCCGCCGCGCGGTCTTCCGGTCCGGAATCCAGCGCCGCCTCGATCGAGGCCGCGAAGCCGTGCGGCGTGGTGGCGAACCGGGCCACCCCGCCGAAAACCTCGCGCAGCACCGGGAGATCACGCGCCACCAAAGGCACTCCCGCAGCCAAAGCCTCCATCGCCGCCAGACCGAAGCCCTCCTTCGTCGAAGGGAAGGCGAACACCGCGGCCGACCGCACCAGCGACGGCAGCGAGTCGTGCGCAACCGGCCCCAGCACCACCGGATCCACGCCCAGCGCGGCCGCCCGCTTGTCCCAGCGTTCGCGGTAGTCGCGGTAGTCGAAGAGCGTCTCGCCGCCCGCGATCACCAGGCGCACCGCGGGGTCGAGCAAAGCGACGGCCTCCAGCAGGTCCAAAGAACCCTTGCGCGGCTCGATCCCGCCGACCGCGAGCACATACCGGCCGAACCGCGCCCGCCAATCCCCGTACGGAGCCGAAGAAAACCGCGCAGCATCAACGCCGTTGGGAATCACCGTGGCTTCGATCTCCCAGCCCGCGCGCACCTCCGCGGCCACCGACGCCGACACGCACACATGCGCGAACGGCCGCGTGATCGCCCGCTCGTGACACGCGGCCAGCTCCGGTGTGGTGAACGTGTCGAGGTGGTGCACCGTCCGCACACAACGATCCACGGCGTTGGCCGAAATGCAGTCCTGCGCGTGCACGATGTCGTACTCACCGCTCGGGAAAGCCGCCCCCAAAACCGCGATCGAGCGCACGATCCGCGAACCCACCGACTCACCCGGCACCTCGGGAAACGGCACCACCATCGTCGTCACCCGCGGATCCACCGGCCGGAAGAACCCACTGTCACCACCACGGCCCAGGGTCCACACCGTGACGTCCGCACCGAGCGCGGCCAGGGCCTCCGCCAACGCCAGCGTGTGCACCACGCCGCCGCGGGGTTTCGTCGAATAGCTCAGCAACGCGATGCGCAACGTCAGCCCTCCCGGTACGCGAAAGGTTTGCGTTCCCCCAGGTGGTGCAGCACGCGGCGGGCGTTCGCGACTTCCCCCGCCACGTCGACCTCGGCCACCGCGAGCCCCGCCTTCGACCAGGTGCGCGCGAGGATCTCGCCACCGGGGCCGACGACCTTGGCCTGGCCGAGGAACCGCATGCCACCCATCGCGCCGGTCTGGTTGGACGACACGAGCACCACCTGGTTCTCCGCGGCGCGCGCCTGGTCGTACAGGTCGAACAGCCGCGACTGGCGGTCCTGCGCCATCCGCGGTGCCCGGTCGGTGATGCTCGTCGGCCACGCCGAGAGGCACGCGACGATCTCCGCGCCGTCCACCGCGAGCGAGCGCGCCGACTCCGGGAACGTCTTGTCGTAGTCGATCAGCATCCCGACGCGCCCGACGGGGGTGTCGAACGCGGTGAAGGAATCCCCCGCGTCGTACGCGACGCTCTCCCCCGGCGGCTGGTGCACCTTCCGGTGGTGGCCGAGCACACCGTCGCCCGTCACGCACACGGCCGCGTTGTAGCGGCGCGCACCGTCGGCCTCGCAGTAACCCACGCACACGGTCATCTCCGCCGCCAGCGCCTGCACCGTTTTCAACTCGGGGCAATCGGGTTCGAGCGCCGGCGGCAGCGCGTCCGGGTCGGGGTGGCGCAGGTCGGCGAGGTAGCCGCCGAGCGCCGCGTCGGGCAGCACCAGCAGGTCGGCGCCGCTCTGGCGCGCGTGGTCGATCAACGTGGCGATGCGCCGCAGGTCGAACTCGAGGTCACGCCCGAAGTGCGCGGCCACGGCGGCGATCCGGAGCCGGCCCATTCACCCGCCCACGGCATACGCGGCGGGCCGGCGGTCGGCCAGGTGCGCCATCGCCCGGCGCGCGCCCGCCAACGCGGCGGCGACGTCCAGCTCGGCGATCGCCAGCCCCTCGCTCACGCCCGTGTCGACCAGCACCTCACCACCCGGGTCGACGATCTTCGCGCTCGCCACGAACCGCAGGTCGCCGAAGGTGCCCGACTGGTTGGCCGAAACCCACACGATCTGGTTCTCCAACGCACGGGCCCGGTCGAACAGGTCGAACCGGCGCTTCCACCGGTCCTCGGCGAGGTCGGCACTCGGGTTGGTCCGGCTGCCCGGCCACGCCGACATGCACACCACCACCTGCGCGCCGTCGAGCGCCAGCGCCCGCGCCGATTCCGGAAACGCCTTGTCGTAACAGATCATCATGCCCAGCCGGCCCACCGGCGTGTCGAACGCGGCGAACCCGCTGCCCGCGCCGTAGCTGGCGTCCTCCGACAACGGCTGGTGCACCTTCCGGTGGCGCCCCAGCACGCCGTCGCCGGTCACGCACACCGCCGAGTTGTAGCGCAGGTCGCCGTCGCGCTCGCAGTACCCGGCCGTGACCACGAGGTCGCCCGCCAGCTCGGCGAGGCGGCGGATCTCCGGGCCCGCCGGGTCGAGCGCGGGCGGGCCTTCCGCGTCACCGTCGAGGTTCGCGAGGTACCCGCCGAGCGCCGCCTCGGGCAGCGCGAGCAGCCCGACGCCCTCCGCCCTGGCCTCGGCGATCAGCTTCTCGATCCGCGCGAAGTCGCCCTCGACGTCGCGGTCGAAGGGCGCCGCCACCGCGGCCATCCGCACCGTGCTCATGCTCTCTCCTCGGTCATGCCGCCTCCTCTTCGGACACGCCAAGGCGCGGCAGCATCACACCGTCGGCGAGCATGGTGTTTGATGATTCGGACCTGCAAGCAGTCCTCATGCTGCCTCCCCCAACCCTGTAACCCCGCCGTCCACGACGGTGGTCACCTCGCCGTCCGGCCACCGCAGCCGCACGCCGGATCCCGCCACGAGCTCGCCGCATTCGGCGGTCACGGCGGCGCGGGCCGGAGCGGGCGCCCCGGCCGTGAGCATCGCGAAGCCCGGGAAGCAGGTGAACCAGTCGCCCACCGTCGTCCCGGCCGGGCGCGGCACCTTCGTGACGTCCAGCACCGCGCCGCAGCCCGACGCCTCGGCGAGCATCCCGAGCGTGCCGGCGAGGCCCGCCATCGACACGTCCTTCGCCGCCGCGGGCCGCGCCCGGGCGACGGCGCCGAGCTGGTCACGCAGCTCTGGCGTACGCCGCGCGCTCGTCGAATCCCATAACCGCCCGGTGTATCCGGGCCGCCAGCGGCCGTCGAGGTCGGCGGTGAGGTACACCGCCTGGCCGGGTTTCCCGCCGCCACCGGGCACCGGCTCGGCAGCGCGGCCCAGCGCGGTGACGGCCAGCGACGCCGGGACGCCGAACTGCGTGTGCCCGCCGAGCACCGGCACCCCGTACGCAGTGCTCGCCTTCCGGAGTCCGGAAAGGACTCTCGCCGCGAACGACGCGTCCCGCGCGCCCAGAGCGTCCAGCAGCGCAACGGGTTCCGCACCCATCGCCGCCAGGTCGTTCACGTTCACCAGCACCGAGCACCAGCCCGCCCACTCCGGGTCGCGCTCGACCATCGACGGCACGATCGCGTCGCACGCCGCGACGAGGTCGCTGCCCGGAATCGGCACGCCGTCGTCGCCGAAGAAGCCCGGGCTGCCGGTGAGGCCGGGCAACAGTGTCCCCAGTGGACGTTTGGTGGCCTGCGCCAACGCGGCCACTCGGCCGATCGGCCAGCGCATCAGGACGTGGCGGACATCCGCGACCGTGACCGGCCGGACGTGCTGCCAGCCCAGACGCGTGAACATCCGCTCGTTCTGCACCTGCACGGTCGCCTCGAACCGCAGCGCGCCTTCCGTTTCGGCCCGGGCGCACGCGGCGCGCACGAGAGCGCGTCCGACACCGTGCGGGCTGCCCGGCGCGACGACCAGCCGTCCACCGGTCCACCAGCCGAAATCCGGGCCGTCTTGCGCCGGGCCGAGCCGGACGCCGCCGAGCACGGTGCCGGCGGCGCCGCGCGCCACGAGCACGAGCGTCCGCGGGTCGGTGTCGCGGTCGTCGACGTCATGGCTCGCGAACAAGCCTTGGCGCTCGACGAACGTCTCGTGCCGCAAAGCCCGGTAGGCCGTCAGTCCACTGTGGTCGGCCGGTTCGATCCGAAACTCGGGTGGGGCAGCGGCGCTGCGGGAATCGCCGAGCAACGCCAGGATGTCGTGGTCCACTTCAGCCTCCCGCCGCACTGAGCACGCTGCACGCTCCGCAAGCCGCGCAACCCGCGCCCTGGTCCGCCCCGGTCATTCCCTCGGCCCGCAACAGCTCAGCCACCCGCAGCGTCACGTCACGCACCAACGCAGGCGTTGGGGCCACGGCGCCGTCGCGTCGGGCAAGCGTGCCGAGCATCGGCCGCATCGGTACCACGAACGGGTACACACCCCGCTCGATCAGCCGGCCGGCGCCCGCGACGAGCTCATCCGGATCCTCACCGAGGCCGATCAGCAGGTACGTCGACACGCGGTTGGGGCCGAACACACGCACGGCCTCGTCCCACGCCGTCTCGTACTCCGCCATCGGCACACTCGACTTGCCGGGCATCCACCGCCGGCGCACGTCCTCGTCGAGCGACTCCACGTGGATGCCGATCGACGTCGCGCCCGCCTCGCGCAGCTCGGTCAGCACGGCGAGGTCGCCGGGCGGCTCGATCTGCACCTGGATCGGCAGCCCGGGCACGGCTTCGAGCACCGCGCGGACGCAGCGCACGAGGTGCCGCGCTCCGCGATCCGGCCCGGCCGTGGTGCCGGTGGTCAGCACCATCTGCTTGATCCCGTCGAGCCGCACTGCCGCTTCCGCGACCTCGGCGAGCTGCGCCGGGGTCTTGGCCGCGACCGTCGAATCGGCGCGCAGCGACTCTTCGATGGTGCAGAACCGGCAGCGCTGGTCTTCGACGTAGCGGATGCAGGTCTGCACGACGGTGCTCGCGAGCACGTCCTTCCCATGCAGTAGCGCAATCTTGCGGTAGGGCACTCCATCCTCAGTGGACAGATCGTAGAACTTCGGCCGGGCCACCGGTTCCACCGAGAGGCCGAGGTCCAGCGAGCCGCGGAACACGCGGCCTTCCCGTACTTGGTAGGGACTTTCGTCGTTCAGCGGCAGCGTGGCGTTGGCACCGTCGACGACCAGGTGCCCGTCGTCACTCGGCCCGGCGCCTTTGCTGCGCTGCACGGGTGCGTCCATCCGCACCCCGCGGACGGCCATGTCGGCGCGGATGTACAGAGTGTCCACAGTGTCTTCGGTAGTGGTGCCAACGCGCACGCCCGCCTCCTAGAACATGTACGTGGAGTTGATGATCGCGCCCTTGCGCGCGTAGTGGATCAACGCGTCCTGCACGTCGAGCGGGTGCGCCGGGATCACGCCTTCGATGAGGTCTTCCTCGCGGGCGCCGTGCAGCGAAAGCCCGAAGCGGCAGCAGTAGACCTTGCCACCCTCGGCGATGAACGTCTTGAGCTGGTCGTTGATGTTCAGCTCGCCGGGGAACGCGGCGTTGCCGGTGGTGGGGAATCCGCGCGTGGCCAGGCAGTTGAGCGAGCCCGGGCCGTAGAAGTAGATCGCGGTCTCGAAACCCTTGCGCAACGCGCGGGTCGCCTGCAGGATCGCGACGAAGCTCACCGACGACTCGTGCGCGATGCCGTGCACGAGGGTGAAGTACGTCTCCCCGTTCTCCGCCTGGTAGTCGGGGAAGATCTTGGTGGCGCCGTAGAGGTTCGAACCCTGCGGCAGAGAGGGGTGCGGAATCTCGTCGAGGCTGGTCTTCTCGAGGTCGGTCAGCTCGGCCATCGGTCATTTCCCTTTCTTCGGTCCGTACAGCACCTCGAACGTGCTCCGGAAAACGTGGTCGGCCAGCTCGCCGTCGCCGACCACCGCGGTCAGCTTCGCGAGCTCGCCCTCGTGGTCGCCCCACGGCTCGTCGGAGGCGAAGAGCACACGGTCGTGCCCGATGCCGCGCCGGGAGATCTCCTCGGCGAGCCAGCGCGGGGTGAAGCCGATCGCCCAGGACAGGTCGGTGTAGACCTGTTTGCCGGCGGCGATCCAGTCGAAGAAGCGGCCGCCGGCGAGCTTGATGTGCCCGCTCATGCCGCCGCCGAAGTGCACGAGGTGCAGCTTCGCGTGGTCGGCGTACTCGTCGACGAGTTTGCCCAATTCGTCCACATCGGACGCGGCGCCGGGCGAAGTGTGGACGTGGACGACGAGGTCGTGCTCGCGGGCGGTGGCGAAGATCTTGTCGAGCTGGGGCTTGCAGGCCGGGTCGCTCGCGCGGCCGCCGAGGAGGAAGCTCAGCTTGAGCGCGCGGACGCCCGGTTCGCCGGCGAGCTTGAGTGCCTGGTCGGTTCTCGCGGCGTCTTCTTTTCGCGGCGACACCCACAGGGCCGCGGCGATCCGGTCGTCCTTTTCGGATGCTTCGACGCAGAGCTCGTTGAAGGAGAACGCGATCTCCGGGTCGGGCACGCCGTAGTTGGGAATCACGAGGGCACGTTCGGTGCCTTCACGGTCCAAATCGGACAGCAGCTCGTCGATCGTCGCGCGCGCACCGACGGCCGGGGCGACCGGCGGGCCGCCGTAGAAGGGGTACGCGGGCAGCACGCCGAGGTGGCGGTGGGCGTCGGCGATCCAGCGCATCACGCGACCGTCCTCGGGGCGACCCACTCGTCGGCCGGCGCGGTGTTGCGAGGCGTGCCGGAGATCCAGCGGACGTCTGCCGCGCGCTCGCCCGCGACGATGCGCCGCGCCAGGTATTCCGCGTCGGCACCGACGCCGCAGAACCGGCCGGAGCCCCAGGTGTGCTGCCACGGCAGGCC
Organism: Amycolatopsis sp. NPDC005232; assembly: GCF_040607795.1. Classification (NCBI taxonomy): domain Bacteria; kingdom Bacillati; phylum Actinomycetota; class Actinomycetes; order Pseudonocardiales; family Pseudonocardiaceae; genus Amycolatopsis; species Amycolatopsis sp. NPDC005232. Next base: position 113,256 of record NZ_JBEXHL010000030.1, read on the forward strand.
GAGGAAGAACAGACCCGGGCAGGTCGTGACGCCGCGGCGGTGCGTCGGGTAGCCCTTGCCGTCGAACACGGGAACGTCGATCCAGCGGTGGTCCCGGCCGAAGCCGGTGCTCCAGACAACGGCGGAGATCCCTTTCGTGTCAAGGGTTCGCGGCTCGTCGTCCGGCTGCCAGACGGGGGTGTAGCGGGGTTCTGGTGGTGCTTCGATGTTCTTGGCGGTGAGGTAGGCGTCGATCGAGTCCTTGATGCCTTCGGACACGGCGTCGGCCGCGTCGAGGTTGCGCCGGAGATCGGGGGCGAAGGTCAGGGTGTGGTCGCGGACGTCGGTGAGGCGCCCGTAGAGCTGCATGCCCGCACGGGCGAACGCGCGCAGGTCGATGTCGTGGCCGCCGTCGCGTCCGGTGACGTAGTGGTTGGCGCGGAACCGGACGGCGTCGGCGTCGGCGAACTCGTCGATTCCCCTGGCGTAGTAACCCATGTCGTCGAGCCAGGCCACCACGTCGCGGCCCCGGTAGCGCCGCGCCACCCGCGGCGCCGACCCGACCGCGAGGTGCACGCGGCGGCCGGCGAGGTGCAGGTCCTCGGCGATCTGGCAGCCGGACTGACCGGTGCCGACCACGAGCACCTCGCCGTCGGGCAGCTGCTCCGGGTTGCGGTACTCGGAACTGTGCAGCTGCGTTGCGGTGGCCGGCAACCGCTCGGCCAGCCGCGGCTTGAGCGGCACCTGGTACGGGCCGGTCGCCACCACGACGTGGTCAGCCGTCAGCTCACCCTGCGTGGTGACCACGCGGAACCCGCCACCGGGCACCTTCGTCAGGCGCGTGGCCTCGACCCCCTCGACGATCGGCACGTCGAAGGATTTCTTGTAGTCTTCGAGGTAGGCGACGATGTCGTCGCGCACCATGAACCCGTCCGGATCACCGCCCGGGTAGGGGAAACCGGGAAGCCGGCACTGCCAGTTGGGCGTCACCAGACAGAAGCTGTCCCAGCGGCGTTCACGCCACTCGTGCCCCGCGCTCGCGCGCTCGAGCACCACGTGCCCGACCCCGGCGGTCGTCAAGCACTGGGACATCGAGAGCCCCGCCTGTCCGCCGCCGACCACGATCACCGGCCGGTGCAGGCCGTCGAGCTGGAAGTTCATGCCGCACAGTGCACCGCCGGGCGGAGTCCGAACCGTTTCATCCGGAACACCGCCGTGTTACATGCACCGCGCAGAGTTACGGTTCCCGGTGGGGCGCGTTAACACGATTTCGGGTGGGGGTAAGAGATCGCGACGCCCGCCTCACCCGATCGCGTGACGTCAGGCAGGACAACCCTTCAGGCTTCTCGGGCGTGTGAGCTCAGGGCGCCCTCCGCGGGCGCAGCCCGGCTAGCGAGCGAGGGGAACTCGAGTGGGACGCTGGATCACGAAGAACAACCAGCACATCTACATCAACGGCAGCGGCAAGGGTGTCGCCGTCGCGGTCGCCGGCCTGATGTTGTTCGGTGGTGCGGCGGGCGCCGGAGCGCTCGGAGGTGCCGCGGGCGGAGCCGCCCTGGATGCGGCAGCCGAGTCGCTGGCCGGGAACACCGCAGGCGACGTCGTGGACTCGCTGCCGGGACGCTCGCTGAAGGCCCGAACCAAGTCCGGGCAGGAAAGCGCCCGCAAGGGCGATGCCAAGAACGCGTGGAGCCGGCTGAAGTTCAAGGAGCTCAAGCGCAAGGTCGAACGCAAGCTCGAACGTGAGGCCGACTGCTTGGTCGCCGCGTCGGGCCGGGTCCGAGAGTTCCTGGCCAAGACCCGGTGCACATCGCTGGACCGGATGCTCCTGGCCGTCGGAGACGGTCATGGCAACGCGGCTGTCGTCTCGGTGGTGCGTGTCGGGTTCAAGACCAAGGCTCAGGCAGGCAAATTCCGTCAGGTCGAGACTGTGCAGGGCAGTGGGGACGTCCGCCCGTTGGAGGCCGCCGTGACGCTCGGGCTGGCCGGTGTTCGCATGACGGGCCTCAACTACTCCGACCGTCCCGACGGCACCGGCCTGGTCGTCGCCGAAGCCGATCAAGCCGCTGGGCACGTGCCGCGTGAGACCTTGAAGGCGCTTGCCGACGTCGCCGCGTACCTGCCGGTGAAATAAACGAAAAGGGCCCCTCCGCTGTCAACGGAAGGGCCCTGTTTCACCACCTCAAGGCCGTGGTCCCACAACCTCCGCGCCATCCGTGATCGTGATGGCCATCGCCGGGCAGGAGTCCGCGGCGTCGAGAGCGGTCTCGTCCGGCGGGACGGTGTCCGCCAACGTGTGGGCGACCGGGCCGTCCAGGGCGAAGAGCTCCGGCATCAGCGAGGCGCACATGCCGGAGCCGATGCATGTGTGTTCGTCGACTTCCACTTTCCAGGTCATCGTCACCACCCGATCGGCATGGAGCGTGGTCCGCGGACCAGCATCTGGGTCTTCCACACGATATCGCCGGCGAGGTGGAGATTCGGCATTTCGCGCGTGAGAGCCTTCAACGCCTCCTGCAGCTCCAGGCGGGCGAGCGGCGCGCCGAGGCAGTGGTGCACGCCGTGGCCGAAGCCGAGGTGGTGGGTGTCCTCGCGGTCGAACACGAGGGTGTCCGCGTCGCCGAACTGGAGGCGGTCGCGGTTGGCCGCGCCGATCGCGACGAGCACCGGTTCGCCCTCGCGGACGAGCACGTCGCCGACCTGCACGTCTTCGGTGGCGTAGCGCGCGAAGCCGGCGCCGGCGCCCAGGGGGACGAAGCGCAACAGCTCCTCGACGGCGGCGTTGATCAGCGACGGGTCCTCGACGAGCTTCTTCCACTGCTCCGGCTGGTCGAGCAGCGCGTAGACGAAGTTCGGGATCTGGCTCGCCGTGGTCTCGTGGCCGGCGATCAAGATCCCGACGCACAGGTCGACGAGCTCCAGCTCCGTGAGCCGGTCGCGCACGTCGCGCGCCTCGATCAGCGCCATCATCAGGTCGTCCTGCGGCTGCTCGCGGTGCTGGGCGATCAGGCCCGACATGTACGCGCGCAGCTCCGCGCGGTTGCGCTCGGCCTCCTCGGCGGTCAGGCCGCTCGTGGTCAGCGCCGCGTCGCTCCACACGCGGAACTTCGGGCGGTCCTCGGCCGGCACGCCGAGCAGCTCGCAGATCACCGCGACCGGGATCGGCAGCGCGTACGCGTCGACCAAGTCGGCCGGCTGCCCGGCCGCCTTCATGTCCTCGATCAGGCCGGTCGCCAGCTCCTCGACGCGCGGCCGCAGCAGCTCCACGCGCCGGACGGTGAACGCCTTCGCCACCAGCGTGCGCAGCCGCGTGTGGTCGGGCGGGTCCATGGCGAGGATCCCGTTGGTCCGCCGGTGCGCGGTCATCCGCGGCTCGTCCTTCTCCACGGACATCGCGCGCGAGAACCGCCGGTCGCCCAGCACAAGCCGGGCGTCGGCGAACCGCGTGGCGAGCCAGGCCTGCTCACCGTGCGGCATCTGCACGCGGATCATGCCCTCCGCGTCGCGGGCGGCGGCATACGCCGCGTTGAGCGCGAGCCCCGCCTCTTCGTTGAACGGGTACGCAAGCGGCTCCGACTGCGTGGTGGTCATGTGGAGAACTCCCAATCTGACGGAAAGTCCGGTTTGTAAGCACGCGCTTACAACCACGGTACCGAGTCGGCCCCGGCTTGTCAGCCGCTGCACAGCGGCTGATCAACGTTACTTTCCGTGACCACCGATGGGCGCGTTCGAACCCGGCCCCGGTGCCCGGCGAGTTACCGCGGGCCGTCCCCCCGCGTGTGGCCGCCGGTGAAGTTCCCCGTCTCGGGGTCGAGGTGCCCGTGCAGCACCTGCTCGTGCACGCCCGGCGGGATGGTCGGCGCCTCGGGCGCGGTCCTGGTCCACTCCCCCAGGTCGCCGCCGCCGGCGACGACCTCGTCCAGGAACTCCCGCACCGGCAACGAAGTAGGCGGGAGGAACGCCGGCAACCCGTTGCGAGGCACGGCGATCACGCTCGGGATGCACGCCTTGTCGAAATCCCCGTCCTCGAGGAAAGCCGCGCTGTTGAACGGCACGATCCACGCCAGTCCGTGCTCCGACACGAACTCCTCTCGCACGACGAGCCGCCCGACTTCGGGGTGGATGAGTTCGGGGCCGACCTGGTCGGCGATGAACCGCGTCGCGATCGCCACGGCGTCTTGTTTCTGCATGTCTTCCGCCTGTCCGAATCAGCCGTTGAAGTGCTGGTCTGCCTTGAGCCAGTCCTGGTAGACCGGGTCGATGCCAGTGCCCGCCGGAGCTGCCGCGGGCGGTACGGGGTGCGGCGCGGGAGCCGCCGGAGGTGTCCAGCCGGGCGGTGGGCCCTGCGCGCCGTGCGTCGGCGGGTCGTACCGGAAGTACTGCACGTTGCGCGGGTCCGCGTCCAGCCTGCCGAGTTTCCCCGACTGCCCGTCGAGGAAGACGACACCCTTGTCCGTGTTCACCACGTTCATCACGTGGGAGCTCATGTCGTCGCGGGTCACGACGACGTAGCCCTTGCTGTTCGGGTGCTGGCTCGCCCTGTCGATGACCTGGTCCCAGTTGTCCAGGTCTTCCGGGCGGTCGGCGTTCGGGTTCTTCTGCCGCAGCGGGTGGTTCGCCCCGACGGAGGTGCCGATCTCCCCGCCCGGGGGCAGCGTGGCGGCGGGCTTGATCTTGCCGCCCAGCATGTCGTCGACGGACGTGATGGCCAGCGTGCAGTTCTGCCCGTTCTTGGTCGGGTTCAGCTTGTTGAGGTTCGGGTAGTACTTGCTCGCGAAATTGCCCGCGCCGAGGGTGTCGGCGTTGATCGACGGTCTGGTCGTGCCACCCGGGCCGGCCGAAGCCTTCACCTTGTTGCCGGGGACGAAGGCGCCGCCGACCTTGTTGAAGAACGAGCTGGTGGTGTCGCCGAGGCCGTGCACCGGGGAGTCGATGGGGTCGGGGCTGCGGGATGGCGGGGATTTCGGGGTGCCGCCGCCGGTGCCGGAGGTGTGGGTGGTGTCGGTCGACTTGGGGGTGCCGCCTCCGCCGCCCGACTTGGGCGTGCCGCCGCCTCCGCCGCCCGACTCCGCCGGCGGGGGCGTGAAGTCGGATCCCGAGCCGGTGTAGCCCGAGCCGCTGGGCGTGTCGTCGGCCGACTTCGCGGCGGGCGGCGGCGTGTAGTCCTTCGGTGAGCCTTCGTAGCCGGACGCCTTGGTCGAGTCGTCCGCGCCCGACTTGCCCGGGGGTGGGGTGTAGTCCTTCGGCGTGCCCTCGTAGCCGCCGCCCTTCGGCGCGCCACCGCCGTCACCGGCGGTTTTCACCGGCGGGGCCTGCGGGGTGCCGCTGAGGTCCTTCGTCTTCGACGGCGGGGCGACCTTGCCGCCCTTGAGGCCTTTCAGCGCCTTGCCCGCGTCCTCGAACAGCGTGCCGGCCTTCTTCAGCAGCGGGACCAGCGCCTTGAGCGCTTTGACCAGCTTCGTCACGAGGCCCGTGATCTGCGAAGCCGTCTTCGCGACGGCACTGGCGACCTGCGGGACCACCCACGCCAGGCCGATGCCGAGCGTGAACACCACCTGCAACGCCCAACTGATCAGGTGCCCGATGAGCTCGGAGATGATGTCGCGAACAAGCGTCCGGACGGCGGCGACCACTTCACCCGCGGTCTTGACCCCGGACGACGCGCCCTCCGTGCCCTTCTGCGCCGACTGCAGCAGCGTGCCGAGGTCCTGCGCGCGCTGCCGGTAGGCGTCCGACGCGGAGCCCGACCACGACTGCAGGTCGGCGTTCACGGCGTCGGTCAGGTCCGAGGCGACGCTGCCGAGCTCTTTCGCGACGTTCGCCCAGGTCTCGGACTGCGCCTTGATCTGGTCGGCGTTGCCGGTGAGGCCGTTGAGCGCGTCCTTGAGCGGGCCGACGTGCTCCATGAGCCACGACACACCCGCGGCCAGGATCGCACCGAAGGGGTCCATCGCCACGGACAACGCGTCGAGCGCGGTCCCCACCGCCCCCATCGCGACCGACGCCCAGTCGCCCGACTCGATGGCCGTTGAGAGGTCGTTCGCGGTCTCCAGCAGGGAAATCCCCGAATACGCCTTGGTCGAATCCACGGTCGGCGCAATCAGTGGATTGCTCATGCGGTGTCTCCTCGTGCCCCTGAACTTGATCTCATCCCATCACGGCCGCGCGGGGGCCGTCGGTTCACCAACCCTGATGTGTCATCGCGCACAAACCCACCCGAACGAGTGCACGATCGACCCGGCCTGCCCGCGTGACGCAGCGCCGATGCGTCCTCACCGCGTGCACTGCGGTTAACCTCTTGCGCGAACGGGAGGCGCCATGACCGCAGAATCGCACGCCCGGAAGCGAGACGCCGCGGCGACGAAAGCGGCGCTGCTCGACGCCGCCGAACAACTCTTCGCCGAGCGCGGCTTCGACCGCACCACCGTGCGCGACATCGCCGGCCGCGCGGGCGCGAACCAGGCGCTGCTGTTCCGCTACTTCGGCAGCAAAGAAGCCCTCTTCGAGTCCGTCATGGCCCGCGGCGGCTTCGCCCAGCTGGAGGCGACCCCGCCCGAGCACCTCTTCGCCGAGACCCTGCGCAGCCTCCTCAAGGACGACTCCGAACGCCGCGACCGCTCCCTGGAGACCTACCTGCGCTCCACCGGCACCGACGGCGCCGGTGCCGCCCTGCGCGACCAGCTCGGCGAGGAATACGCCCGCGCGCTGGCCTCCCTCACCGACGAGCCCGACGCCGCCCTCCGCGCCGACCTCGCGCTGGCCTGGCTGCTCGGCATCGGCCTCGTCCGCGCGGTCACCCGCAAGGACCCCCTGGCGAGCGCCTCGCCGGAAGACGTGGCCCGGCTGACGGGGCCGGCGGTGCGGACGTTGCTGGAGCGCAGCGAATAGGCCGGATCGGCGCAGCGAGCGAGTGCAGCATGGTCGCGCTGACGCGGTCGGCGCACCCGGCATGGCCGTCTCAGCGGCCCGCCGCCGAGACGTCGCCGTGCTGCCGACCGGACCCGCCGCACCGGCAAGGCCGCCCGAAGCAAACAGGCCGGCCCAGTGCGGTCGAGCCGACGCCACCGGGGCCCTGCCCAGACCGAACCGCCCGCGGGGAACTGCGGCAACCAGCCACCGCTGAGCGCCGCGAGCGACCCCTGGTCCCCGTCCCGGCTGCGGTGCAACCTCGGCGTCGGCTGACCGAGTCAGTGCGGCGGATCAGGCGCCCTGCGTGGTGAGCCAGCTGTCGATGGTGCTGGTGGCCAGCGCGGCGGCGGGGCTGAGAGTGAGGGAGTGCGCGGCGCCCGGGATGGCGGCGGCGGTGAAGGACGCGGCGGAGGGGAAGAAGCCGCGCTCGGCCTGGGTGATGGCGGCGGCCGTGGTGCAGGGGTGGCCGAGGGCACCGGCGCAGAAGAGGGTGTCGGCGGCGCCGTTTGCGATGAGGACGGGGGCGGTGACGGCGAAGGAGTTGGTGGCGGGCAGGACACTGAGGGCTTGCACCGCGCCGTCGGCCTCGGTGGCGGAGAGGACCGACTTCGTGGCCTCGTCGCGGGCGACGGCGGAGGCACTGGCGTTGTCGCCGTCGAAGAGGGTGCGGCGGTGGCCCGGCAGGGTCGTGAGCAGGCCCGCGTCGAGGCCGGCGGTGGGGCCGACCTGGGCGTCGAGGACGGCCGGGTAGAGATGCCGGGTGAAGGTCTGCGCGAGGATGTCCGGCGACAGGTGATGGGTCATGCCGGTGAGGACGAGGTAGTCGACGTCGCGGTAGGTGCCGGCCTCCGCCATGGTCTCGATGGAGCCGAGTGAGTGGCCGACGAGCGCGACGCGGTCGTACGCGTGCCCGCCGACGGCGCCGTGGCGCAGGGCCGTGATCACCTGGTGCAGCACGGCCGACTCAGTCTCCGCGGTGATCAGCACGGACGGCAGGTGAGCCGACTCGCCGTAGCCGAGCTTGTCGATCGCGAGGGTGGCGTAGCCGTCCGCGGCCGCGGCGGCGGGGACGTCGAACGCCTCGTCCCAGTAGTGCCGGTCGTAAGTCGCACCGTGGACGAGCAGCTGCACGGTCCGCGGCTGCCGCCCGGCCGGCGTGCAGTAGGTGCCGTGCACCTGGGCCGCCACGACGAGGTCGGCGGTCACCGGGAGGTCGACCTCCGTGCAGCTCTTGGCCGGCTCGGCGTTCGCGGGCGACACCACCACGGTCACCGCGGCCAGCGCCGCCGCGAGAACGAGGCCCACGCGACGGGCGGAGTTCATGAGAACCTTCTTCTGTTGCGCGACAAGGGATTCCAGCGACCCAAGCTTAAGCGGGGAACCCGTCGCGCGACCTGCGGCAAAGGACACGACGGCCGAGACGCTGCCCGGCTGTCACCGGCTCGACGTGCCGAGGAATAAAGCCGTGTGCCGCCCACGATCGTGCCTCGACGGCCGAGATCATGACGTCGCTCCGGCCCACCGGCGCCGAGGCCGAGTTCGACCGGCCCACCCGGGCCGGCCCGCCGCCAGTGCCTTGCTCCACTGCCTAACGCAACGCCCGCCGCAGCAACTCCGCCAGGTGCACCGCCTGCCGGCCCGACTCCTGCGCGATCTGCGTCCGGCAGCTGAACCCGTCGGACAACACCACAGTGGACTCCGCGGCCTCCCGCACCGCCGGCAGCAAGCGGTCCTCCGCCACGGCCTTGGACACCTCGTAGTGCCCCTTCTCGAACCCGAAGTTCCCGGCCAGCCCGCAGCACCCCGAGTCCAGCGTCGTGTTGCGCACGCCCGCCGCCGCCATGGCCGCTTCGTCGGCGGCGAAGCCGAGCACGGCGTGCTGGTGGCAGTGGACCTGCGTGATCGTCTCGACGTCGAGCGACACCTCCAGCGGCTTCGGCGCGTCGGCCAGCAGCTCGGCGAACGTCCGGGTCCGCGAGGCCAGCAGCTCGCCGACGGGATCGCCGGGCAGCAAGGCCGCCAGGTCACCCCGGAACAGCGCCGTGCAGCTCGGCTCCAGACCCGCCACCTCGTAGCCGGCTTCGAGATACGGTCGCAGCACCGTCAACGTCCGCTGCAGCACGCGCTTCGCCACGTCCAGCTGGCCCGTCGACACCCACGTCAGTCCACAGCAGACACCGCGGTCGGGCAGGACCACGTCGTACCCGGCCGCCGTGAGCACCTCGGTCGCGGCTTCGAGCACGTCCGGCGTGAGGTAGTTGTTGAACGAGTCCGGCCACAGCACCACCCGCCGCTCACCCGTCGCCCAGCGGCGCAAGTCGCGACGGGCCCGCGTGAATGGCACGGTGGCAAACGTGGGCAGGTCGCGTTCGGCAGCGATGCCACCCAACCGCTTCAGCGGGCCGGCGGCCCAGCGGCGGCGAGAGAAGAAGTTCGCCACTCGCGGCGCGACCGACACCGCGCGCAGCCACATCGGCAGCCAGCCCATCGAGTAGTGCGACGCCGGGCGCCGCCGCCCGCGGTAGTGCTGGTGCAGGAACTCGGCCTTGTAGGTGGCCATGTCGACGTCCACCGGGCAGTCGGACAGGCAACCCTTGCACGACAGACACAGATCGAGCGCCTCGGCGACCTCCTCGGACGCCCAGCCGTCCTTGATCACCTCGCCGTTCACCATTTCGGCCAGCAGATGTGCGCGTCCGCGCGTGGAATGTCGCTCTTCGCGCGTCGCGCGGTAACTCGGGCACATCACGCCACCGCCGCTGGTGTTGCGGCACTTCCCGACGCCGACGCACCGCCGCATCGCCTGGCCGAAACTGCCGCGGTCCTCGGGGTAGCCGAGCACCGTCACGTCTTCGAGCGCGAGCGGCGCGCGGCGCACGCGCAGGTCGGCGTCCACCGGCCGCGGGTCCACGATGATGCCGGGGTTCATCCGGCCCTCCGGGTCGAAGATCCCCTTGAACCGCGCGAACAACGCCATCATCTCCGGGCTGTACATCCGGCCCAGCAGCTCCGAACGCGCCTGCCCGTCGCCGTGCTCCCCCGACAGCGAACCGCCGTGCGCGGCGACGAGATCCGCGGCCTGCTCCAGGAACGTCCGGAACTGCGCCTTCCCCGGGGTGGACAGCAGGTCGAAGTCGAGCCGCAAGTGCAGACAGCCCTCGCCGTAGTGGCCGTAGACCACGCTGCGACGGCCGTGCTCGCGCATCAGCTCCTTGAACTTCCGCAGGTACGAGCCGAGCTGTTCGGGCGGCACCGCGGCATCCTCCCAGCCGGGCCAGGCTTCCGCGCCGTCGGCCAGCCGCGTGGCCAGCCCCGCCCCCTCTTCGCGGATACGCCACAACCGGCGCTGCGCCGCGGGATCGTCGAGCACCACCGAACCCGTGAGCGCGCCACCCAGCGAAGCCGCCAGCTCCCGCGCCCGCGAAGCCGCTTCGGCCGGCGAGGAACCCGCCAGCTCCACGAAAAGCCACGCCCCACCCGGCGGAAGTCCCTGCGCCCGGCCGGGTTCCAGCATCGCGACGAGCTCCGCGTCCACGCCCTCGACGGTCAGCGGCGACCACGGCAGGATGCCCGGCACCGCGTCGGCCGCGTCGATGTCCGACGGGAAACCCAGCACCGCCAGCACGCGGTGCTTCGGCAGCTCGGCGAGCGCGACGGTCGCCCCCAGCACCGTCACACACGTGCCCTCGCTGCCGACCAGCGCCTTGGCGACGTCGAACCCGTTCTCCGGCAACAGGTGCTCCAGCCCGTAGCCGGAAACACGCCGCGAGAAGCTCGACAGTTCCGTCCGCAGCAAAGCGAGGTTGTCCCGCACCAGCGAACGCAGCTCGGTGAACACCCGCCCCTCGGTGCCCGGAAGAGCTGCCCGGGCGTCCACTTCGGACGGCGCCGTCGGCCCGACCGTGAGCCGCGTGCCGTCGTAGAGGAGCACGTCGAGCTCACGCACGACGTCGACGGTCCGGCCCCACGCCACGGAGTGCGAACCGCAGGCGTTGTTGCCGATCATGCCGCCGATCGTGCAACGGCTGTGCGTGGACGGGTCAGGCCCGAACCGCAGCCCGTGCGGCGCGGCCACCGCCTGCAGGTCGTCGAGCACCGTGCCGGGCGCCACGCGTGCGAGCCGCGTTTCGGGATCGATCCACTCGACCCCGCGCACGTGCCGTGACGTGTCGACCACGATCCCCGGCCCGCACGAGTTCCCCGCGACACTCGTGCCCCCGCCGCGCGGCACCAGCGGCGCCCCGCGCTCACGCGCCGCCGCGACGGCGGCGACCACGTCGTCCACCGTCTCCGGCAACACCACGCCGAGCGGCACGTGGCGGTAGTTCGACGCGTCGGTGGTGTAGAGCGCCAGCGTGGCGGTGTCGCTGAGGATTCGCACGCCCTCCATTCAAGACACGCCGTCCTCGGGACGGCACAGGGGGACCCCGGAAAATCTCGACATCACCCCAGAGAACACGTGAAATGCACGACTTCGGGCCTGTCGCGACGGAAACTGTCGGTGGTCCGGGTTCTACTGGAGCAGCGAAGGAAGGAGGCACCGCGATGCAAAGTGAGCACTCGAGTGAGCTGAACCACCGCGAGCGGGCCACCCTGAGAGCCGTCGCATCGGGGCGGGCCGAGATCAGCTGCAGCTGCGAGCCAGACCTGTACGTCGACGGGTTGAGCTGCTGCGACCAGGCCACCACCCGCCGGCTCGTCCGGCGCGGGTTCATCGAGGCCGCGGCCGAAGGGCCGTGCGGCGAGCTGGTGCTGGCCGTGCTGACCGCGGCCGGGATGGTGGCGCTGAACGAAGCCACTCCGTCCGGGGCGGTCACCGCCGCCTGAGCCGGCCGCGCACCGAGCGCGATTCCCGGCGCCCCACGGCGGTTCCCGGGGGAGGCGTCCGTCAGGAACGCACCCATTCCTCCCCGAGTTCGACAGCCTCCGCCGTCCCGCCGGTCAGATCGGCGAGCCAGGCGGCGAACGCCGGTTCCTCGCCGGGCGCCAGGCCGACCTCGAAATGCGCCGACGCCTCGAACCGGGTGTCGTGCAGCACATACGACGAAGCACGCAGGTCGTTCTCCAGCCGGCCCGAGCGGGTGTAGTCCACCTCGACGTCGAACAGCAGCAGGCGCCGGTACTCGACCACGGACGCGGCGTCCAGCGCGTCGGACACCGCCTGCCCGTACGCGCGGATCAGACGGCCGGCGCCGAGCAGCACCCCGCCGAAGTGACGCGACACCACGGCGACCGTGTCGGTGACCTCGCGCCGGCGCAGCACCTCCAGCATGGGGACGCCCGCGGTGCCGGCCGGTTCGCCGTCGTCGCTGGAGCGCTGGGTGCGCCCCTCGGGGCCGAGGACGAAGGCGTGGCAGTGGTGGCGCGCCGCCGGTTCGGCCTTGCGCCGGGCCGCGATCACGGCCCGCGCGGCGGCCTCGTCGGCCACCGGAGCGAGCGCGCAGAGGAACCGGGAGCGCTTGATCTCGATCTCATGCAGTACCGGGCTCGCCACGGAGAGATAACGATCAGCCATCGACGGTTCGCCTCATGTGTCCAGTCAACCAGCTTCGCCCGCGGCACAACCCGCGACCCGCACAGGTGTTTGCGCAGGTCAGCGCCGCTACTGACCAGTGGTCGGGAGACGTGGCCCGACATATGGGCATACCCCGGGGGCCGTCAACGTAAGCGTGGCATTTCCCACCCGGGCGCAACGACATATGTCGAACACAGCGAATTCACACTATCGTCATAAGACCCGGCGAACCCGGGAGTAACACCACGCGCCCGGCCGGCCCCCCACCACACAGGCTGACCGAACCGCGCGTGCGCAGCCGCAGCGAACCGCTGCACCAACGAAGGACTGCTGCACCGACGAGAACAACAGCGCCCATCGTCAGGATCACACTGGCGGAGAACGCGGCGCTGACGTAACTTGTGGCCGCCCAGTGCTGTGCGGCTGTACACCCGGAACCGCCCCTGCCGCAGCGCGGTCGATGTCGACCGAGCCGGTTTCTAGGGCGGTTCCCTCCTTCTCGACTGACCATCGCGGTTCCGGACCACTTCGTTAACCGGTTCAGTGTCGAACCACCCGATGGAGTGAGTACCGGTCGCGCCAACGCCTTGGGAGGCGGCCAGCCGTGACCCACCGTTCCACTGCCGGTTCCACCGGTCTGTACGACCCCGCGTATGAGCACGACGCCTGCGGAGTCGCCTTCGTCGCCGATCTCGCCGGTCGCCGAGATCATCAGATCGTGGCGAAAGCCCTGGTCGCACTGCGGAACCTGGAGCATCGCGGGGCGCGCGGCGCCGAACCCGACACCGGCGACGGCGCCGGACTGCTGATCCAGGTACCCGACGCGTTCTTCCGCGAGGTCGTGGACTTCACGCTGCCCGAAGAGGGCGCGTACGCCGTCGGCACCGCGTTCCTGCCCCGCGACGAGAAGCGCCGCGGCCGGGCCATGACCACCATCGAGCGGATCGCCGCCGAGGAGGACATGCGCGTGGTCGGCTGGCGCGAGGTGCCCGTGGACACCGCGCACTGCGGCCCCACCGCCGCCGAGACGCGCCCGCACCTCACGCAGCTGTTCCTCGCCGGGCGCCGGCACAACCGCGACGGCCTCGGGCTCGAGCGGTCGGCCTTCTGCGTGCGCAAGCGCGCCGAGCACGAGCTCGTGGACGACGACGTGTATTTCCCGTCGCTGTCCTCGCGCACCATCGTCTACAAAGGAATGCTCACCGAGGACCAGGTCGAGCGGTTCTTCCTCGACCTGCAGGACGAGCGCGTGACGAGCGCCATCGGCCTCGTGCACTCCCGCTTCTCCACCAACACCTTCCCGTCGTGGCCGCTCGCCCACCCGTACCGCTACGTGGCGCACAACGGCGAGATCAACACGCTCAAGGGCAACCGCAACTGGATGGACGCCCGCGAGGCCCTGCTGGAGACGGACCTCATCCCCGGCGACCTCAAGCGCATCTACCCGGTCATCACACGCGGCGCCAGCGACTCCGCCTCGTTCGACGAGGTGCTCGAGCTGCTGCACCTCGGCGGCCGCTCGCTCCCGCACTCGGTCCTCATGATGATCCCCGAGGCCTGGGAGAACCACCAGGAAATGGACCCCGCCCGGCGGGCCTTCTACGAGTTCCACTCCACGCTGATGGAGCCGTGGGACGGACCGGCGCTGGTGGCGTTCACCGACGGCGCGCAGATCGGCGCGGTCCTCGACCGCAACGGCCTGCGCCCCGGCCGCTACTGGGTCACCGACGACGGCCTCGTCGTGCTCGCCTCCGAGGTCGGCGTGCTGGAGCTGGACCAGTCGACGATCGTGCGCAAGGGCCGGCTGGAGCCGGGCCGCATGTTCCTCGTGGACACGGTCGAGGGCCGGATCATCGAGGACGAGGAGATCAAGGGCCAGCTCGCCACCGCGCACCCGTACGACGAGTGGGTGGACGGCGGCCTGCTGCGCCTGGAAGAGCTGCCCGAGCGCGACCGCGAGGTCCCGCTGCACGCCGCGCTCGTGCGGCGCCAGCAGTCCTTCGGCTACACCGAGGAAGAGCTCGAGGCCATCCTCGAGCCGATGGCCCGCACCGGCGCGGAGCCGATCGGCTCCATGGGCAACGACTCCCCGCTCGCGCCGCTGTCTTCGCGTTCGCGGCCGTTGTTCGACTACTTCATCCAGCTCTTCGCCCAGGTGACGAACCCGCCGCTCGACTCGATCCGCGAAGAGCTCATCACGGCGCTCGGGACCCAGGTCGGCGCCGAGCCGAACCTGCTCGTGGCCAACGCGGCGTCGTGCCGGCGCATCGTGCTGCCGTTCCCGGTGCTGGACAACGACCAGCTCGCCAAGCTCGTGCACGTCAACGACGACGGCAACCTGCCCGAGTTCCAGGCCGTGACGGTGCTCGGCCGCTACAACGTCCACGGCGGCGGCGAAGCGCTCCTGCAGCGGCTCGACGAGATCCGTTCCGAGGTGTCCGAGGCCATCGAGGACGGCGCGCGGCTGATCGTGCTGTCCGACCGCGGCGTCGACGAGAACCACGCGGCCATCCCGTCGCTGCTGCTGACCGGAGCCGTGCACCACCACCTCGTGCGGGAGAAGACCCGCACGCAGGTGGGCCTCATCGTCGAGGCCGGCGACGCGCGCGAGGTGCACCACATCGCGCTGCTCGTCGGGTACGGCGCGGCCGCGGTCAACCCCTACCTCGCGATGGCGACGGTCGAGGAGATGGCCCACCAGGGCCTGATCCCGGGCGTCACGGCGAAGCAGGCGACCGCGAACCTGATCAAGGCGCTCGGCAAGGGCGTGCGCAAGACGATGTCCAAGATGGGCGTCTCGACGGTCGCGTCCTACACCGGTGCGCAGATCTTCGAGGCCGTGGGCCTGGGTGCCGACATCGTCGACACCTGCTTCACCGCCACCACCTCGCGGCTCGGCGGCGTCGGGTTCGACACGATCGCCGACGAGGTCGAACAGCGCCACCGCCGTGCGTTCCCTGGTGACGGTGTGCGCGCGAGCCACCGCGAGCTGGAGACCGGCTCGGACTACCAGTGGCGCCGCGAAGGCGAACCGCACCTGTTCAACCCGCAGACCGTGTTCAAGCTCCAGCACTCCACGCGCAGCGGGAAGTACGAGGTCTTCAAGGAGTACACGAAGGCCGTCAACGACCAGTCCGAGAAGCTGCAGACGCTGCGCGGACTGTTCGACTTCAAGACCGGCGAACGCCCGCCCGTGCCGATCGAGGAGGTCGAACCGGTCTCCGAGATCGTGAAGCGCTTCGCGACCGGCGCCATCTCCTACGGCTCGATCTCGATGGAGATGCACCAGACGCTGGCGATCGCGATGAACCGCCTCGGCGGCAAGTCCAACACCGGCGAGGGCGGCGAGGACGCCGAACGGCTCTACGACCCCGAGCGCCGCTCCGCGGTCAAGCAGGTCGCTTCGGGCCGGTTCGGTGTGACGAGCGAGTACCTCGTGAACGCCGACGACATCCAGATCAAGATGGCGCAGGGCGCGAAGCCCGGCGAGGGCGGGCAGCTGCCCGGCGCGAAGGTGTACCCGTGGATCGCGAAGACGCGGTACTCGACGCCGGGCGTGGGGCTCATTTCCCCGCCGCCGCACCACGACATCTACTCGATCGAGGACCTCGCCCAGCTGATCCACGACCTGAAGAACGCCAACCCGGCCGCGCGCATCCACGTGAAGCTCGTGTCCGAGGTCGGCGTGGGCACGGTCGCGGCGGGCGTGTCCAAGGCGCACGCCGACGTGGTGCTCATCTCGGGCCACGACGGCGGCACGGGTGCCTCGCCGCTGTCGTCGATCAAGCACGCGGGCGGACCGTGGGAGCTGGGCCTGGCCGAGACGCAGCAGACGCTGCTGGCCAACCGGCTG
Source organism: Amycolatopsis sp. NPDC005232 (assembly GCF_040607795.1). Taxonomy (NCBI): domain Bacteria; kingdom Bacillati; phylum Actinomycetota; class Actinomycetes; order Pseudonocardiales; family Pseudonocardiaceae; genus Amycolatopsis; species Amycolatopsis sp. NPDC005232. The sequence continues at coordinate 129,512 of NZ_JBEXHL010000030.1, forward strand.
CGCGACCGCATCGTGGTGCAGACCGATGGCCAGCTCAAGACCGGCCGCGACGTCGTGATCGCCGCGCTGCTCGGTGCCGAGGAGTTCGGTTTCGCGACCGCGCCGCTGGTGGTTTCGGGCTGCATCATGATGCGCGTGTGCCACCTCGACACCTGCCCCGTGGGCGTCGCGACGCAGAACCCCAAGCTGCGCGAGAAGTTCAGCGGCAAGGCCGAGTACGTGGTGAACTTCTTCGAGTTCATCGCCCAGGAAGTGCGGGAGTACCTGGCGGAGCTGGGTTTCCGGTCGATCGAAGAGGCGGTGGGCCGCGCCGAGGTGCTCGACAAGCGCAAGGCCGTGGACCACTGGAAGGCGGCCGGACTCGACCTGTCGCCGATCTTCCACGTGCCGGAGCTGGCCCCGCGCGCGGCGCGCCACCAGGTCGTGAAGCAGGACCACGGGCTCGACAAGGCGCTCGACAACACGCTGATCCAGCTGGCCGAGGGCGCGCTCTCCTCGGGTGACAAGGTGCGGCTGGAGCTGCCGGTGCGCAACGTCAACCGCACCGTCGGCACGATGCTGGGCTCGGAGCTCACGAAGAAGTGGGGCGGCGAGGGCCTGCCGGACGACACGATCGACGTGACGTTCACCGGTACCGCGGGCCAGTCGTTCGGCGCGTTCGTGCCGAAGGGCATCACGCTGCGGCTCATCGGCGACGGCAACGACTACGTCGGCAAGGGCCTCTCGGGCGGACGGCTGATCGTGCGGCCGCCCAAGGAGGTCTCGTTCGCGGCCGAGGACCACATCATCGCGGGCAACGTGATCGCCTACGGCGCCACGAGCGGCGAGATCTTCATCCGCGGCAAGGTCGGCGAACGGTTCTGCGTGCGCAACTCGGGCGCGCTGGCCGTCGTCGAAGGCGTGGGCGACCACGGCGGCGAGTACATGACGGGCGGGCGCGTGGTGGTGCTCGGCGCCATCGGGCGCAACTTCGCGGCCGGCATGTCCGGCGGCATCGCCTACGTGCTCGACCTGCCGGCGCACCGCGTGAACCCGGAGATGGTCGACATCGACCCGCTCGACGCCGACGACACCGACTTCCTGCGCGAGACCGTGGAGAAGCACTACAACGAAACGGAGTCCGCGGTCGCGCGCGAGCTGCTCGCCGACTGGGACGCCGCCGTCGACCGGTTCGGCAAGGTCATGCCGAAGGACTACAAGCGCGTGCTCGCCGCTCAGGTTCAGGCCGAGCGGGACGGGCGCGATGTGAACGAGGCGATCATGGAGGCAGCTCATGGCTGATAATCGCGAAGCCGGTCATGAGTGCCGACCGGGTGTGGGTACCCCACAAGATACGGAGGCCGCACATGGCTGACCCCAAGGGCTTTCTGACCACCACCCGTGAAGAGCCGAAGCGCCGTCCGGTCGATCTTCGGCTGATGGACTGGCGTGAGGTCTACGAGGACTTCGCGTCGACCAAGCTGGAGAAGCAGGCCGGGCGGTGCATGGACTGCGGCATTCCGTTCTGCCACCAGGGCTGTCCGCTCGGGAACCTGATTCCCGAGTGGAACACGCTGGTGTGGCGGGAAGACTGGCGCGAGGCGGCCGAGCGGCTGCACGCGACCAACAACTTCCCGGAGTTCACCGGCACGCTGTGCCCGGCGCCGTGCGAGACCGCGTGCGTGCTCGGCATCAACGACGACCCGGTGACGATCAAGCGCGTCGAGATCTCCATCATCGACCGGGCCTTCGCCGAAGGCTGGGTCACGCCGCAGATCCCGGTGGCGAAGACGGGCAAGAAGGTCGCCGTCGTCGGTTCCGGGCCGTCCGGGCTGGCCGCGGCGCAGCAGCTGACGCGAGCGGGCCACAGCGTGGTGGTCTACGAGCGGGCCGACAAGATCGGCGGGCTGCTGCGCTTCGGCATCCCGGAGTTCAAGATGGAGAAGCACCGCCTCGACCGCCGGCTCGACCAGATGCGGGCCGAGGGCACGGAGTTCCGGACGTCGGTGAACGTCGGCGTGGACGTCACCGTCGAACAGCTGCGCTCGAACCACGACGCGGTGGTTCTCGCCGGCGGCGCGACCGCGTGGCGCGACCTGCCGATCGACGGCCGCGAACACGACGGGATCCTGCAGGCGATGGAGTTCCTGCCGCCGGCCAACCGCGTCGCCTCGGGTGACCTCGACGCGGTGCCGTACTCCGCCGAGGGCCTCGACGTCGTGGTCATCGGCGGCGGCGACACGGGCGCGGACTGCGTCGGCACGTCGCACCGCCAGGGCGCTCGTTCGGTGACTCAGCTGGAGATCATGCCGCGGCCGCCCGAGTCCCGCGCGGACGCGCACCCGTGGCCGACGTACCCGATGATCTACCGGGTGTCCTCGGCCCACGAAGAGGGCGGCGAGCGCCTGTACTCCGTGAACACGCAGGAGTTCCTGGCCGACGCCGACGGCCGCGTCCGCGCGCTGAAGCTCGTGGAGGTGCGCAACGAGGGCGGCAAGTTCGTCCCGGTCGAGGGGAGCGAGAACGAGCTGCCCGCGCAGCTCGTGCTGCTGGCGATGGGCTTCGTCGGCCCGCAGCACTCGGGCCTGCTGGAGGACCTCGGCGTCGACCTCGACCAGCGCGGCAACGTCGCGCGCGACCAGGACTTCCGCACGAGCGTCGACAACGTCTTCGTCGCCGGCGACATGGGCCGCGGCCAGTCGCTGATCGTGTGGGCCATCGCCGAGGGCCGCTCGTGCGCCGCCGGCGTCGACGCCTTCCTCACCGGCCGGGCCTTCCTCCCGGCCCCGATCGCGCCGACGGACCGGCCGATCGCGTGACCCCGTGGTCGGGCGCATCAACGGCGCTGCGCCCGCCACGATCCCCTCAACTCGAGGCAGGCGCACCAGCGTTGTTGCGCCTGTCTTGTCCTCAGTGGACCTTTTGCGGTCCCGCCCCGGACCCGGGTGGTCACGGCAACGGCGCCGTGTCCGCCCGGCCCGAGGTGTGCGCCTGGGCGGGTGCGCCACCGGGCGAGGTGCGCCAGGAAATCCCCTACCTGGCTCGGCAAACCCCCACCCTTCCAAGGCAGGGTTCCGGCAAAGTCTTTGGGCCTGGTTGTAGGGCGGGCACGGTCTCTGTTGATCATGTGATTGTCGAAGTCCCATGATCGTGAGAGAGCCG
>NZ_JBEXHL010000031.1:0-112801 GCF_040607795.1 Amycolatopsis sp. NPDC005232
GCGGCCAGGCGCAGCTGGTACCGGGAATAGCGGCGATGCCCGCCGGCGGAGCGTTGCGGCGTGATCAGGCCGTCCTCGCCGAGGCTGCGCAGGAAGCCCTGGGTGGCGCCGAGCATCTCGGCGGCCCGGCCCATGGTGTAGGCGGGGTAGTGCTCGTCGTCGAACTTGTCGGCCCCGCTGGGCGTGGCCGGTCCTTCTTGGTCAGAAATCATTCCACTCCACATCACGAAGGACCCCGGGTGCCGTGCACGGCACCCGGGGTCCTGGGGTTGGGTTTCACCATTGCCAACCGGCGTGACCGCCGGCGTCCTGCACCCGCGTCCGGCGGGAAGCCGGATCCCGCGGGGATCGCTCATTCGTAACCGAGCACCACCTCCGAACTCGATGGGACTGCGGCACCCGCGCGGCACTACCTGGCCGCTGCGGGCGATCCAATGATGGTCCCGTTCCCTTCTCTCCTGGGATTTCCACATACTGGGTACTGCTTCACCTACTTGGGACGCCATCGCCGAGACCCTTCCACTGATCGGTCCCAGCACACTGACGCCGCTGGTCACTGCCCGAAGCCCCGTTCACTGATCGGCTCCGGCCACCTGACCGGTCCTGCACCTGCACCTGCACCTGCACATCAATCACTACTCAGATCAACCACTACTGCTGACCTCCGCGGGCGCACACGCTCCGCCCGCTTCCTGTCACCCACTCCGCGACCGGCACTGCCTGATCAAACCGTCTTCACACCTCGGCCCCGGAGTACTGCTCCCGGCCACCAGCCGGAACCTGTTCCTTGATCGGCTCCGTCCTGCCTGACCGTCTTGTCTCACCTCGCGGGTAGTTACATTCTCTCCCGCGCCTGCTTGACGTTGTCTCTCTCGTACATGGAGAACACTACACACACCCACCGTTGAATGTCTAGTCCGGCCACCATAGATTTACTGACCTCACTGAGTGAGCGCAGACGGGCACGAGGATGAGCGACAGGGTTGTGCAGGAGCCGTTCGGTGATCGGTACGGCTTGGACGAAGCGCGCGACCTGGGCGAGTACGCCCAGGCCCTCACACACCTGGTGGAGCAGGGACGACGGGAACGCTGGGTGGCGGTGCTTTCGGAGGCTGAGGCCTACTCCGCGGCGGAGCTGCTCGGGCAGTTCGCACAGCTGAATCCCTCAGGTGCGGTGAACCAGCTGGCAGCAACCCCGGCCAGCCGCCTCTACCACCGACTCGGCGCTTGACCATTCTGCATGGGTACGAGCGGATTCGTAGTGCCCGGTGCGGACGTGCGGCCTACAACGCGGGCATGTTTTCCTCGGACACCGGCCCGCGCATCCCCAGCGCAGCCGCCGGAACCGGCCCACTCCCTGGCGGATTCCCGGGGCCGGGCAAAGAGCCCGAGCGGAGCAGGAGATGGCCGCCGCAGTGGCCGGGCTCAATCGGATCTCCTCGCCCTTCCCGATCTCGGGCGGGCCTTATCGCGGTGGATGGTGAACGTCAGCTGGAGGTGCGCACGAGGTGCGTCAATGGGTCCGGGCATTACTCGGAGCGCTCGGCGTTGTGACGCTCATGTTCGCTGGTCTGGTGTGGTGGTCGGCTGACCGAGCCCTCGGGCCGGCTCCAGAGATCCGCTCGTCGACGCGTGGCGGGCTCACCAGCTGTGGATACCGTCCTGGCCTGATGAGCTGCAGCCCGCCCAGCTTGGCGACGGCGACCGTAGTGGTGATCGTTGTGCTGGCGGCTGTCGGTACCGGTTTGCTAGCGGTCTCGCCTGTCGGCATAGTGCGGCGTCGCTCGGCGTGACCGGTCAGGCGGGCCAGAGCTGGATGAGCCAGGCTTCGATGCCTTCGGCGAAGGAGCCCTACTCGAGCTGCGCGGTCTGCGCCCGTCCGCCGGAGTGAACGCGGGCGTGGTGCGGGCCGGGGCGGATGATGGTCAGGACGCGGGGCGATGGGGTGGCGGTAACCGACTGCAGCCGAACCTGATCGCTCGGATCGCAGGTTACCGTGAGAATTTGGTCCCAGTCACTGGTCACGGGGTGGGCTCTCCGTCCCAGAGCTCGACTCGTACTGCCGGGTAGTGGTCGGTGCCGGCGCAATGCAGCAGCAACCCGCCGGGACCGCCGACCGGGCTTCCCGATTGAGCCGACGATCCTCGCGCACTACCGCCTGACGTGTGCGGAGTTGATGGGCGCAAAGCAGTCCCAGGCCGGGTCTCGCGTCCAGGTCACTGAGCAGCCTGCTCGGCGAATTCGGCGCGCACGACCTTGACCAACTGGCGGGCCCGGCCCGCCCCAACTCCAAGCCGGGCGCGTAGTGCCTCCGCGGAAATTGGCCTCTGGCGCGCCGCACGATGAGCGGCATCCTCCCTCCGGGCTCGAGCGAGCAGAACCTCCGGCGCGCGGCAGACCACTTCATTATTCGGAACGTCCTCACTGAACGGAGATGGTGTCTCGAGCGCGTCGCCGTCGGCGTCTGCGATTGGCTTGGGTGCGACGCTCTCGTCTCGGGAATGCGCATTGGTGATGGCGCCGATCGCCTGCAGAAGGCCAGGACCGACCTCTGACCAGCCGATCAACAGCAGTGGACCGACCGCGTCGAACGCTGCCTTCCCGAACTGGCCCGCTACGACCGGTTCCGCCACGTTCAGCGCGAGTGTGACCACGCTCGCGAAGATCAGCAGTCGGCGAGCAGGTCGCAGCGCGCCCGGGGGAGCCCCACGCAGCACCAGGTGACGCGTTGCAAGGAGCAGCCCCAGGATCGAAAGGTCGACGGCGGGAGCCACCAGCGGCGCAACCCACAGGGGAACGCCAAGCCGCAGCGCCAGGTTGAGGACGTTCCCGAAGCCGAAAAGAAACGTGAGGCCAACGACCGTCCCCATGATCACTGTGATGGCCCGAACGATGCTGCCAGGATCGATAGGCGCTTGGGTTGTGGAACCCTGCCTGTCAGAAACCATCATGCGTCACTACCGAGCCGCTCGAACGTAGCAAGGTTCTTCAGCCTCTTGCCCGTCCTGACCCGCTTGAACACGGTCATCAGGCCGTCGATCGAAGAGTCCAGATTTCTCATGCGTTAAGCCCCGCCACCTCGGCGCCATCGACGCTGTCGGCTCGCGCAGAACGCGAGAGCCGGTCGCGTCGGTCGGCTCGTCACGGGGCCGTTCGACCGGCGTGTGACCAGGCAACACAGTCCGGCACGCGCGAGCCCGAGACGAGCCCGAGAGGTCGGAAACACGACGGCAGGCAGCGACACGGACCGACACAGCGGGCGACCGGTAGCCCAGGAAAACGACCCTTTCCGGCATCACTCGGCACCGTCCGATACGTTAAAAAGCGATCTCTTAACCAGCGGGTTCGGGGTTCGAGTCCCTGATGGCGCACCCTCACTCCCCAGGTTCAGGAAGTTTCTGGCCTGGGGATTTTGGTTATCCGGAAGCAATTCTTCCACCTCTTCACCGTCCTTTGTGGTCACTTGTGAGCCCGACGAGAGCCCGAGACTGCGCACCGACTGCCGAGGGATGATCACGGCCGTCGCCTCGGCCGCCGCGAACGCCACATGAGGCAGCACACTCGTGTGGCTGTCCGACGTGATCGTGATCGACGAATGCCGAAGCATGTGCTGGACAACCTTCATTTCCACCCAAGCGCCGGCGTGGCCGCCCCGTGCCGGAGATCATGCAGCCGAATGGGCGGCAAGCCGGCTCGCTCGACAAGCTCGTAGAACGCCTCCATCACCTCAGCCGGGTGCAACGGAGAACGATCCGGTCGGGTGAACGCGAGATCGTGCTCCTGCCAGCCGTCCGCCCAGCCGCGCCTTATCCGCATCCCGCAACGCCAGATGCACCCGAATCACCACCACTGAATCCGCGTCCAGTGCATCGCCCCCCCCCGAATTCGTCGTCTTCGGCTTCGCCTGCGCCGTCTCCCGACCCCACCGCACGATGTGGTTTGCCACGTTTGTGTTCCGGCAGGCGGGGATCGTTCGTCGTCACACGATTTCGGGGCGCGCACGTGGGCCATTCCACCGCGAGCATGGTCCGGACCACCCCGTTTTGTGGGTCTCCACGACAGGGGGGCAACCGCGTCCGGACCGGCGAAACCTGGGGCACACGACGAAAAGGTCCGTCGGCGCGGTCTCCAAGCCCGGGTCGCGGGTTTGATGTTTCCAACAAAGGACAGCCATGACAGAAACGACGCTCGACCGCTACTTTTCCCTGCTGGACAGCGCAGGCGCGAAGCACTCCGATTTCGGTGAACTGTTCGCCGAGGACGCCTTCCTGTTCTACGGCGGCGAGCTCGCCCGCGGGCGTGACTGGATCGTCCGGCTCCACGAACACCTGACCGGCTCGCGGGAACGGTCCCGCCACGTTTGGACGATCGTCGAAGAAGGCGAACGCCGGCTTGTCGCCCGGTGGACCCAGGACGAAGTGCGCGCAGGGGGCAGGAAGATCACCTCGCTCGGGACCCCCCTCGCGAACCTCGACCACCGCGACCGGACCGGGACGTCCGGCTCATCGAGCCGGTGGAGCTCTTCACCGGCATCACCGAGATGGACGAGCTCATCGGTCGCACTCAGGGCATCGCCCAAGTGCTGTTCCTCGGTATCGACGGCATGATCCGGAACCGCGACTACCTCCAGTGGGAGTGGACCCTCGTCAACGAGACCGCCGGCGAGACACACGGCTGGGAGGTCATCCACCTCGACGGTGACCTCATCGACATGCTCGTCATCTTCAGCACGGGCATCGACGTGGTCATGGACGGCATCGATCCGGAGAACACCACCGCGGAGTAGTCGCGGCCTTCTGCCGGCCGGGGTTCAAGCGTCGCCCGGGAGAGCGGCGCCCGCGTCGAACGCCGCCTGGTTCCTCCGGATCCGCACCTGGTTTTCGGCGGACCGGGCGGCCAGACCGAGGACCGCCGACAGCGGCGAAGCCCCCAGTGTGGGTCAAGCGGTATTCGACGCGCGGGCGCGCTTCCGCGTGCAAAATCCGTTCGACAAAACCGTTGCGTTGCAGCTGCTTCAGAGTCAGGGTCAGCATTGGGTCGAAGTCGCGGGCGGCCAGCACTGATTTGATCCGCAGCACTCGCCGAAGTCCAAGATCACGCTCGTGGGTCCCTTCAGCTCGGTCAGGGCTCGGCTCGGCGATGGACGGCCACGGTCCGCAGCGCCGCAGACGAGGTGCCGGCGACGGTAGACAACCTGGCATCGTTGCCGTCGGCGGGGCGATAGCCTGTCCGCCAGTTCTCGTGGCGCCGAGGCCAGAAGCACCGCTCCGGACTGCAATTCCTGGCCAATACCGGCCGCCACCACGGCGACGAGTCGCTCGAGGAGGCGCGGCTGCTGCTGATGCTCGACTTCTCCGGTGATCTGGTGGATGTGCTGTCGCGGCCGATGCGACTGCGGTTCCTCACCGGCGACGGCCCGCGCGAGCGCATCCCGGACTTCTTCGCCGTCGCCCGAAGCGGCTGCTGACTGATCGATGTCCGGCCGGCCGGCCGGATCGGGCCGCGCGACGCGGTGGCGTTCGCTGCGGCCGACCAAGCCTCGGACGCCTCGGGCTGGGGCGACGCCGTCGTGGCGGGCTGGGACAGCCCGGCCGCGGCGACGGCGGATGGACTTCTCCGCGCAGCGGCGGCCGTTCTTACCGGCGTTCTTGCCAATTCGGATGGCCAGCTTCCCGCTTCGTGCCGCCGAGCCACGGCGTTCACCGCCGCGTCAGGCGCGCGACTCAGTCCTCGTTGCCGGGGATGACCCGAGTGCGCGGCGGCGGCATCTCCGGCAACGCCTCCCGATTCGGCTCGACGAGCGCTGATTCGGTGAGGTGACGAGTCACCACCCGCCCCAGGATCGCCAACGCGGCGCCGACTTCCAGGTGGTCGAGGTTGTCGACCGGCCCGTCGATCAACGGGCTGTCCCCGGCCAGTGTCGTCCAGCCGGTGCCGTCGCGATCGAACCGGACCTTGACCGCGCTGCCCGCCGGAACACTGACCGTCACCTCGACGCCGTCCGCTGTCCCGTGCCGACCGGTGTTCAGGACCGCCCGCCGACGGAGATCGGCCGCGGCAGCCAGCTTGTCCGGCTTTTCCCGCTCCGCCAGTGCCCGCGCCGCGTGGTGGTTCAGCGCCGACCCTTCGTCGGCGAGAGAGCGCAGCAGTTCTTCGCTGGTCCAGCCGGGCCCCTGATCCTGCGGCGGGTCGAGGACATCGGCCACCAGGGTCAGCGCCCGGGTGGCGGCCCGAGCCGAGCTGACCACCGGATCGGACGGCGCGTGGGCATACGCCCGCATGGTGATTGTGTCCGCGAGTTCTCCCACCGCACGCACGGCATCCGGGGACAAGACGCCCTCCCCCTCAGGCAGGTTTTCGGCGGACTCATCGTCGCGTTTGCCCGGGTCGACGCCGCGCGCAGCCAGATCCGCGTACACGGTGTCGCGAGAAACGCGCGCCACCCTCGCGAGCTCGGCGACGTTGCGCGTGCCGGTACGCCAGGCGACGGCCATCAGGTCGGCGCGGTCCGACGACAGGTTCTTGCGGCGCTCCGCCCAGCTGATCAAGGCAGCCAACGCGGCGACGCGATCCACTTCGGTGTAGTTCATGCCGCCACCGTATGTCGAATCACTCGACATGTCGAGTGATTCGACACTCAGGGTTTGTACCCTGACTTCGAGAACGTGGGTACGCCCGCCCGCGGGACCGCCGGACGCTGCGGACCGACGAGCACACATTCCCCACCCCGAACGGACGCGTAATGATCGCCGCGATCACAGCCGGTCCGAGCGACAAGAACGTCGTAATGCCCCACCCCGGCCACTACAAGCTCAAGGCATGCCGCACCGCGCAACTCGAGCCGAAATCCGTGCCACCGCCATCGGCCCAGCCGCGGCAAGGCCGGTGCCGCACTCGAACGCCGCTCCCGCGCAGGTGGTACCTAGTCTCACCTTCGCCGGGCGATGCGCGCGGTGGCGGTGAGCGGCGACGGTGTGGCCGACGGAGGGGAGCCACCATGACTTACCACTACACCGACCCAGCTCGCGAAGACCTGCACCGCGGCCTGTTCATCACGGCGGTGGCACTCATCGGGGCGAGCGCCGTTCTGGGGATGGCCGGGCTCGCGGTCTTCGGTACCGCGGCTATCGCTTCGGGCCGGCACTGGGCGCGCCGCGTCGACCTCTCCCCTGCCGAGTTGGCCAGGTTGAAGTGGAGCCAGGCCAAGTCCGCGGCCTCCGCCGGCACCGGGGCCTGGCACGACACAGAACACCACGCCTACGCCCCACCCGACTCCCGCGGCTGATCCCGCCCTCGGCACCCGAGCGGGCGAGGTCCACAGTGGAAGCTGGGCTCCGCATCTTCATCCGGGTCCACGCGCTTTGAGCTCCGGCGGCCGACTGCAGGTGCAACACGACCGACTGGTCGTTGTTCGGCTCCCTATCAGCTCCCATCGCGCTTGCGGGGCCGTCCACCCCCCCGCACCGCGTCCGGGCCGCCCGTGTTCCCAGGCTTCGATCTCAGAGCGACGGCTGCGGGCCCAGCCTGGGGTCCGTCCGATCATGACGTCCGGTTCCGGGAACGGGTGGTCGTCGACATAGCGTTTGCGCCAGGTGGAGACGAAGCGGTGGTCGAGGCCGAACCAGGTGCCGATCTCGACCATGTCGGCGTAGCGGAGGGTCTCCCCGGGCTGCTGGGCTGCCCGTCCGTCTCGGTCCGCCGGTCGGTCATACGGCGGAAGTCAGCAGCGGGCAGCGCCTTTCGCAGGGATCGCCACGCCTGGCGGCTAGAGCTGGTTCAGGTAGTTGATCGCTTCGAGATCGCGGGCCATCAGGAGCGCGTCGATCCGTTGAAGGAGTGCCTCTCGCGCCCAGTTTGAGGTAATCGCGTAGCCGAAGCACGGCCTTGAGTGGCGGTGCGGCGGAGTCCCAGGGTCACCCGGGAGGCCACTCGACGAGGACTGTCATCCTCGAAGCGCCCTCGTGGATGAACGGCGGCTTGACGTCCGCCAGCATCTTGGGTCCGAATCCGTCCACCGAGTCCATCTCGTGCACTGTGCTACACCTCCGCAGGCCTGCCCGGGAACTACCGACGCTCGCGCGCCGGTGGTTCCCGGTTCACCTGACTTGATTCAGTGAAGACCGGGCACGGCCGGCGTCTGTGACAGGCTGTGCGCACGAAATCCGTGCCCCCGCCCCAGACCGGGGCGACGCGGAGACGGGCCATACGCCTTGGCTCAGCCGAACTGGCCGACCCGGTAGCTCCCAGCCGGCTGCTGGTTGATGATGTTGATCCGGTTGTAGCTGTTGATGACGGCGATGAGCGAGATCAGCGCGACGAGCTGCTCCTCGTCGAAGTGTTTGGCAGCGTCCGTCCAGGCCTCGTCGGTCACTCCACTGGCCGCGTCCGCGACCCGGGTGCCCTGCTCGGTCAACTCCAGCGCGGCACGCTCGGCCTCAGTGAAGACCGTCGCCTCCCGCCAGGCGGCGACCAGGTTGAGCCGTAAGGAGGTCTCCCCGGCGTGGGTCGCGTCCTTGGTATGCATGTCGGTGCAGAAGCCGCAGCCGTTGACCTGGCTGGCGCGGATCTCCACCAGAAGCTGGACGGCGGCCGGAAGTGCCGAGTCGGACAGCACCTTGCTGGCCGAGTAGAGGTGCTTCATCACCTTGATGGCGAGGGCATTGCCTTAGTAGTCGAGGCGCGAATCCATGGATCCTCCATGCAGAGTTACCGGTACCCCCTACTGACCGGACAGCCCGGCCGGGTGTGACAAGAGCGTGGTCGCGCCGCGGGACCCCGAACCGAGGAACGCGGCGATCTTGGTCGGCTCGAACACCCACATCACCTGGAAGATGCCGTCCTCCGAGGCCGCTATCATCAGGAACGTCGACGGCACACCGGCCCGGTGGATCATCGCGCCCCCACGACCGTTGGCGTCGACGAGCCTGACGTCCACGTCCTGCCAAAGGCGTGGATGGGCCGTCGCCAGATTGGCCACCCGCGCCCGGCCCGAAACGGGGATCCGCGCAACGCCCCGCATACCATTGCCGTCGGACAGGCTGACGGCATCAGGCGTCAGAAGGGCTTCCAGTGAGGCCACATCCCCCGTTCGAGCTGCTGCGACAAAGGCGTTCAGAAGGCGTCGGTGCTCCGCCGCTTCCACGCTCTCCCTTTTCTCGTCCGACAAGTGCCGCCGAGCACGGCTGACGATCTTCCGCACGTTGACCGGGCTCAGTTGAAGGATTTCGCCGATCTCGGGGTAGGAATAGTCAAACGCCTCACGCAGCACGTACGCAGCGCGCTCGACGGGGTTCAGTTTCTCCAACACCAACAGCAGCGCCAGCTCAAGGGCCTCCGCACGCTGCGCACCCACCTCCGGATCCGAGCTGGTGTCGACGGGCTCGGGCAACCACGGCCCGATGTAGGTCTCGCGGCGCACACGCGCCGATAGCGCCACGTTGATGGCCAACCGGGTCGTGGCGGTCGAGAGGAAGGCCACCGGGCTCACCACCACGGACCGGTCCGTCTTCTGCCAGCGCAGCCACACTTCCTGGACCACGTCCTCAGCCTCGACCACGCTGCCGAGCACACGGTAGGCGATGCCGAACAGACGTCGCCGGTGCTGCACGAAGACAGCGACAGCGTCCTCGAGGTCCGTTGTCGACGGGGCCGGTTCGAGATCCATGATCCTCCGGTTGCGGCTGTCCGTGGCGGGTCCACGCGGCTACCGTGTCGGTTTGCGTTGCGGGGCGGTTCCGCCGCACGCATGGCCGCTTCGATGGTCCACCCTCTCGGCGTCCTCCGGAATCGCGTAGATGAGTGATATCGGCGGCGAGCCGGAGGTCTCGGCCTCTGCGCCGGTCGCGCGAACAAGGTATTTCCCCGCCCATCCCCGTCATCGCCAACCGATTTCGTTGACGCACCTCAGCCGAATGCCGAAGCTTCCTTCCAGGAACAGCGGAAACGGCAGGCCGAGGAATCTCTGATGAAGATGTTCGTACACCGGGGGCAGATCACCAAAGTGGTTTTCGGCAGCGGTACGCGCAGCCGTATCCCCGACGAGGCCGATGCTCTCGGATGCCGTCGGGTGCTCGTCCTGTGCACTCCTGGTCAAGTGCACCAGGCAGCCGAGATTCGCGACCGGCTCGGTGCCGCGGCAGCCGGTACGTTCGCCGAAGCCGCTCCGCACACCCCGGTCGAGGTCACGGCGAAGGCGGTCACGCATGCCAGAACCGTGGGAGCGGACGCCGTGCTCGCGGTCGGCGGTGGATCGACCATCGGCCTCGGCAAGGCGATCGCCTCGCGAACCGGTCTTCCGCAGCTGGCCTTGCCCACCACTTATGCGGGCTCGGAGATGACGCCGATCCTCGGAGAAACCGAAGGCCACCGGAAAACGACCCGGCGGCTGCCGGAGATCCTGCTCAAGACAGTGGTTTACGACATCGATCTGACGCTCACGGTTCCCGCGAAAACCTCCGTGGTCAGCGGCATCAACGCGATGGCGCACGCCGTGGAGGCCCTTTACGCACACGACCGGGACCCGGTCGCCTTCCTGTTGGCCGGTGAGGCGCTGGATTCCCTCACCCGGTCCCTTCCGGTCATCAGGTGGTCTCCGGGGGACGGCGAGGCGCGGGCGGATGCGTTGTACGGGGCGTGGCTGGCGGCCACGTGCCTCGGCACGGTCGGCATGGCCTTGCATCACAAGGTGTGCCACGTGCTGGGCGGCACGTTCGGGCTTCCGCACGCAGAAACCCACGCGGTCGTGTTACCGCACGTGGTCGCCTACAACGCGCCGGCAGCCCCTGAGGCCGTCGCACGCATCGCGCAGGCGCTGTCGGCGGACGACGCCGCGAGCGGTCTCTTCGACTTCGCCGGGCGGCTCGGCGCCCCCAGGGCGCTGCGGGACCTCGGCATGCCGGAAGCGGGGATCGAGCAGGCGGCCGAACTCGTCATGCGGGACTGCTACTGGAATCCACGCCCGGTGAACCCGACCGCGGCGCGCGCCCTCCTGACGCGTGCCTGGGCCGGGGAGCCGCCGGGGACGTCACCCGGCACCGAGCATCGCCGGACCGATCCCATCATCGAACCCTCAACCATCACGGGAGCGCGCCATGCGTGATCTGACCAGCGACACCATCACCGAAGCCGTGATCTCGACAATGCGGGGCACCTTGGACCCCCGCGTCGCGGAAATCCTGGAATCGCTTGTGCGGCACCTCCACGCCTTCGTCCGTGACGTTCACTTGACGGAGGAGGAGTGGGCCCGGGGAGTGGACCTCCTGACTCGCACCGGGCAGATGTGCACGCCGACGCGTCAGGAGTTCATCCTCCTGTCCGACGTGCTGGGCGTGACCATGCTGGTCGACGCACTGAGCAACCGACGTCCCGCGAAAGCCACGCAGAACAGCGTCCTGGGCCCCTTCTTCAGGGAGGACCGGCCGCAGTACGCCGACGCCACCGACATCTCCGGGGGTCTGCCCGGCGACCCGCTGTTCTTCGAGGGTCGGGTCGTGGACCGTGACGGAGCGCCGGTGGCCGGCGCGGCGGTGGACGTCTGGCACAGCGACGCGGACGGCCACTACGACGTGGACGTGCCCGGCCAGGTGGGCCCGGCCATGCGCGCGCTCTTCCGGACCGACGAGACGGGACACTTCGCTTTCCGGTCCATCCGTCCGTCCAGTTACCCGATCCCGGGCGACGGCCCCGTCGGCGAGCTCATGACCGCGACCAGCCGGTCGCTGATGCGTCCCGCCCACGTGCACCTGCTGATCGATATTCCGGGATTCCAGCGCGTGACCACCATGTTGTTCCCCTCGGACGACCCGTACCTGGACGCCGATCCCGTGTTCGGAGTCAAGGAGTCGCTGATCGAGCCCTTCGACGTGTACGCAGCCGACGACGGGCCTTGCCGCGGGCTCACCGCCGTGCCATACGCCGTGCTGCGGCGCACCTTCGTCCTCGAACCCAGCCCTGCGGGCTGACCTCCGGCTCCGCCCGGTGTCGAGGGACGGTCATCAAGAGCAGCGATGAACCGGCCTGGCGGCTCGAACGGTTCGTGAAAGGCACCAGATCCCAGCTCACCCTTACGGAGGTCCACCGATGATCGGAACCCAATCCCCAGACATGACCGTTGATTTCCGAGCCGCGATGAGCCGGCTCGCCACCGGTGTCAGTGTGATCACCACGTGCTCGGGAACCGCGCCCATCGGCATGACGGCGAGCGCGGTGTCCGCGCTTTCCCTGGAACCGATCCAGCTTCTGGTCTGCATCGCCAACCACTTGTACACGAGGACCGCGATCGTGGAGCACGGCCGCTTCGCCGTCAATGTCCTCGGCGAAGACAGCGAAAACCTGGCGCGCAACTTCGCCATTTCCAAGGCGGACAAGTTCGCGGACGTCAAGACTTTCGACGACCACGGGGTGCCGGTTTTGAAAGACGCCATCGCGGCCGTCGTGTGCGATGTCGCCGAGGCGATTCCCGGCGGCGATCACACCATTTTTGTGGGCGACGTCCGCCATTTCGAATACCGGGTGGACGGTCGGCCGCTGCTCCACTTCGCGGGGGATTTCGGCGTGCTCAGGGGGTCTGACTAGCACTCTCCAGGACCGGCGCGCCCCTGCCCCCGATGTCCGGCTTCCGCGAGGAGAGCTGCCGACGTCGGGGGCTCCCCTCATCCCGACGGATCCACTGAAGGTGCCATGTCCAGCTCAGTGCCGGCCTTCAAGTTGCAGCCTCCGGCCCAGCCCCCGCATCTGGTGACCCGCCCGCGCCTGCTGCGCCGGCTCGACGCGGCGACCGAGCCGGTGGTGGTGGTCTCCGCACCGGCCGGTGCCGGGAAGTCGGTGCTCCTGACCGAATGGTCGCAGCGCCTGATGGTGCGCGGAGAGTGCGCCTGGCTCAGCCTGGACGCGCACGACAACGCCCCGGACCGGCTCTGGGCGAGCATCCTGCGGGCGCTGCGCGACGTACTACCGGAACTGCCCGTCCACCCCGACGACACTGAGTGGAAGCTCGACGCCTGGCTCGAGGAGATCCTGCCAGGCCTCGTCGCCGGACCATGCGGAGAAAGTCCGCTCACCCTGATCCTCGACGGACTGGAATGCGTCACGGACGCCGACGCGGTCGGCAGCCTCGCGGACTTCCTGACCAGGGTTCCCCAGGGCTTCCGCATCGTTCTGTCGACGCGGCACGTCCCCGGAAGGCCCGTTCCGGCCCTGCGCGCCCGAGGGCTCGTCGCCGAAATCGATCACCACGATCTGGCTTTCACCCCGGAGGAGACCCACGCACTGCTCACAGCTCTGCTCGGGTCCGCTCCGGCTGCGGACACTGCGAACGCGCTGCACGAGACCACCGAGGGATGGGCGGCGGGGCTGTGCCTCATGGGGCGCGCCCAAGCTTCCTCGGCGAACGGGGCCGACACGGCAGGGAACGTGGCCCGCGGCAGGCAGGCGGTCAACGAGTACCTGGCCACCGAGGTTTTCTCCCGGCTCACCACCGAACAGCGCCGCTTCCTCCTGCGCACCAGCGTGCTCGACGAGCTGCGCCCCGGACCCTGCCAGGCCCTCGCCGGCGCCCGCGGGGGCGTACTGCTGCGCGAGCTGGCGCGGACCGAGCAGCTGCTCGTTCCGGTTGCCGACAATCCGTCGGCGTACCGGCATCACCGAGCGCTGTCTCTGCTGCTGTTCGACGTCCTCGAGTCCGAAGGGCCGGACACTGTCGAGTCTCTGCACCGGTCGGCGGCTCAGTGCTACTCCCGGCAGGGAGAGACGACCGCGGCCGCCCGGCACTGGTTGCTGGGTGGCGACGAGGCCGCAGCCGTCGCGTCGATCCTCCGCAACTGGGAGACAGCGATCTCGGCGGGCCGTGGTGCCGAGGTCTCGCATTGGCTGGACCTCTTGCCGCCCCGCACGGTCGCCGCCGATGCGAGGTTGTGCGTCGTGGCGGCGATGGCGGCTCTTTCGGGCGGCGCCCCCGAGCCGGCCCGGCGGTGGCTGGAGGTGGCGCGGATCAGGCAGGTGGGGCCGGAGACCGTCGGCGAACTCGGCACGGTGTCCGATGCGGCAGCCGTCGCTCAGGCCGTGGCCTGCTGTCTGCAGGGCGAGGTCTTGACGGCTGACCAGCTCGGCGAATCCGCTGTTGCCGGAACCGTGCCGTTGACTTCCTGGCGTGCCCTGGCCGGGACGGCCCGCGGCGCGGCTCTACTGTGGACTGGTCGGTACCAGGAATCCGAGGCAGTGCTTGACGAGGCGACGCGTGACGCGCACGCGGCGGGGCACAGCCTGGCGCTCGTCCGCGCGATCGGCTTGCGGGCGCTGTGCGGGTTGATGGCCGGACGGCACGAACCGGCCCGCATCCTGAGCGACGAGGCTCTCGAGGCGGCCGCCGCGGCAGGCCTCGACCGGCATTTCATCACCGTGTCCGCCTACCTCGGCCGGGCCGGACTGCTCCTCGATGAAGGACGGGTCGACGAGGCCGAACGCGATCTGGTCGGCGCGGAAGAGGCACTGGCGGGCTCGTCCTGGGCAGGAAGCGAACCGCACGTGCGCGCCTTGTGCCACTGCACCCGGGCGCGACTCGAGAGTGCGCGGCACAACGCGGCGGCCGCACGGGAGGCCCGTACAGCAGCCGAGCGGGCAGCGGACCGTTGTGAGCCAACCGGGATGCTGACGGATTTGCTCGGCCGGGCCGGCGCGGACGCGCTCGTGCCCTCTGCCGTGCCCGGCCCCGAGGACTTGTCGCGAAGCGAGCGCCGGGTGCTCCGCGCCCTGTGCGGTCCGCTGACCCTGCGTGAGATCGCGTCCGAGTTCTCCGTGTCCCACAACACCGTCAAGACTCAGGTCAGCGCGATCTTCCGCAAACTCGGAACGCACGACCGGATTGGTGCGGTTGCCAGGGCCCGGGAATTCGGGGTTCTCTGAACCAGGCCCCGGCAGCCGGCTACGAGGCGTCCTGGCGCCGGGCGTAGTTCGCCTGGGCGCGGTACGCGGTCTCCTCGTCCTCGCTCGTGAGCTCAATGCCGCAGACCTTGCGAGCAAGGTCTGCCATGACGCCGCTCGGAGCCATCTCGGCACGCTTCATGGTGAGGCTGCGGATGGCCAGCAGTGGCGTGCCGTTGAAGTTCTCGAACGTGCTGATGCGGTCGCCCCAGTCGGACAGGAACATGTCGCGGATCACCCGGCTGATCTTCAGCCGATCGTGCGGCCTCCCGACCGGTCCGGTCTGCAGTGCCTCCAGCCATGGCCGCAGTTCAGGCTGCTGCCACTGCCCCTCGGTGGGGTAGATGAGCGCGGCCCGGCCGGACAGGTCGATGAGCTCGTGGGTCATCTCCGCGATGTGTTCGATGTAGTGCGCCCGCCCGAAGTCGAACATCAGGACGTTCGGCTTGAAGGTGCCGCCGGGCGTGTGGAACCCGTCGTCCTCCGAACCGAGCAGATGCGCCTTGAGCGTCTGGTGGAAACCGGCGAACCGGGCGATCCGGGCCTGGACCGGGGGCAGCTGATACGTGCCGATGTGCTCGGTGATCAGCAGCGCCAGACCGAGCATCAGCTCAGCCTTCACCGTCGCGCGCACCAGCGCGTGGTAATGCAGCCAGTCGAAGACGCGCTGCGGGTACAGCGATGCGTGCTGGGGGTTGCCGGTGTGGAAGACCCGGTGCCAGGGGATCACGACGTCTTCGAACACGATGATGCTGTCCAGCTCGTCACCCCGCGAAGCGAGCGGGTGCTCCACCGCCTCGCCGTCCCGGACATTGCTCTCGCGGCAGATTATGGTCACCCCGGGCGTGTTGGTCTTCACCGCTCCGTAGATGACCTGTTCGGCGATGATGCCCGGGCGGTAGAAGACACCGATGTGGATCCAGTCCCCGAAAGCCGCGCCGGTGCTGATCGCCTTCACGCCCCGCACGGTGATGCCCTCGTCCGAGGTGGCGACCACCCGCAGCGCGGGGGAATCGGCCTGGGCGGAATCACGCGAGCGGTCCGCCTGCGGGTCGACGAAGGCCGGTGTCGCGTTCAGGTCGCCGTCCCGCATCAGGTTCCAGAAATCGTGGATCCCCTCGGTGAGGTCCCGCCCATCGGTCCCGACCGACTGGTTGCTCCAGGGCTCCGGATCGTCGACGTAGGTCAGCAGGACGTAGTTGTTGACATCCGGCGTGCGCGGGATCGCTCCGCCGCCCAGTTCCCGCTGCACCGTCTCCAGGTAGCGCCGCTTGCGCCGTAGGTCCTCCTTGGTCTGGTGCCGAAACCACGTCATGGACTGCCGGACGCCGTCCTCGTCCACGAACGTCATCACGTCCTGGAGGTCCGGGCGGTGGTGGAGGTCGTAGAAGTCCGCGATGCTCCGGGCGTACGCCCTGGTCTTGGGGTGTGTCGCGACGTTGTCGACGAGTTCGTCACCCACCCACACCGCGCGGCCGTCGTTGAGCGCCGCCAGGTATTCCTTGCCTGTACGCACGTCATGCTCCTTCCGGGCAAGAGATCTGGATGACACCGAGGGTGCGTCGCGATGGGGTGAGCGGAGGGCGTGCCAGCGGCGATCACCCGGGTGAAAAGTGCGGATCATCGGAGAACTCGCGTTGAGGGCAGTGGAGCTGTGCGGCATTCTTGCCCTATGCGCAGCTCGGACCCTGTTGGCGATCGGGTTCGCAGGCGCAGTGACCCGTCCGGGACCGAACCGCGTCTGAGGGGCCGAGACCGCGAGGTCGGGGCCGTCCGGGAAGCCCTGGAAGTGGTGCGCGGTGGGCAGGGTGCCTGCGTCGTCGTGGAAGGCGCGCCAGGCGTCGGCAAGAGCCGGCTGCTCGCGGAGCTGGAACAGCGGGCGCGGCGGTCCGGGTTCGATGTGGTGTCCGTGCGGGCCGACGAGCTCGACCAGTACGCGGCAGGAGCCGCTCTGCAGTCCGCGTTGCAGGGCGGCGACGGTTCTCCCCGAGCCGCTCCGGGCACCGATGACCAGCGGCTCTGGCTACTGGACAGCGTCACCGACGCCATGGAGGACCGGGCCCAGCGCGCCCCGGTTGCTGTGCTCGTGGACGACGCGCAGTGGGCGGATCCGGCAACGCTCTTCGCGCTCCGTACCCTGCCCGGACGACTGGCCGCCTCGCGGATCCTGTGGGTGCTGGCGATCCGGTCGGAAGCCGAGCGGCCGACCGTAGGCAGGATGCGAGAGGACCTCGAACGCCTCGGCGCCCGATGGCTCCCCCTCGGCCCCCTGCCGCAGCAGGAGCTGCAGCACATCGCGGCCGACGTCCTGGGGGCCAGACCGTCACCGGGTCTGGCCCGGCTCCTGCGCGGCGTCGCGGGCAATCCGTTCCTGGCGATCGAACTGGTGCGTGCCTTCGCCGACGAGGACGTCGTCAGGGTCGAGGAAGGCGTGGCGAGCGTCCTGGACGACGGTATCCCCGTCGGCTTCCGGCGGAGCGTAGCCGCGCGCCTGGACCGACTCCCCGAGGACGCCGTGCGCCTGCTCCAGATCGGTTCCGTCCTCGGCCGCGAGTTCGACCTCGGCACGACCGCCCGAATGCTCGGCCGGCAGGTCGGCAGCCTGCTGTCGGGCGTCGAGGTCGCGCTGAACGCCGGTCTGCTCTCGGCCGGTGGCCCGCGCCTCGCCTTCCGGCACGACCTCATCCGGCAGGCCGTCCACGAGAACCTGCCACCGGCCGTGCGTATCGCTCTGCACCGTGCGGCGGCCGAAAGCCTGCGCGACGTCGGGGCCCGCTCGGCCGAGGTGGCCTGGCACGTCGTCATGTCGGGTGGTCCGATCGACGAAGACGCCGTGACCACGCTGACCACCGCCGTACGGGACCTGTCGTCGTCGGCCCCCGACGCCGCCGCGGACCTGGCTCATCGGATCGCGGGACTGCTGCCCCCGCACGACCGGCACCGGATCACCCTGCTGACGGAGGCCGCCGAGTACCTCGGCCGGACCCGGCAGGTCCACGAGGCGCTCGACCTGGTCGACGCAACGCTCGCGGAGGGTCTCGAACCGCTGCAGGAGGCCGGCCTGCGCCTGGTGACCGCCGAGATCCACCAGGCCGCGGGCGACGACGCCGCCGCGATGGCCCATCTCCAGCGGGCTTTGGACCTTCCCGCGCTGCCGCCCGACTTGCGCGTCCGTCTGTTGAAGACCAAGGCGACGGGACACTTGTATCTCGGGGAGATCACCGCAGCCGAGCAGACCGACACCGGGCTGGTCGAGGCCGCCTACCGCAGCAACGACCCGGCCCTCGTCGTCAGTGCCATGGTGTTTCAGTCCCAGACTTCCTTCTACCGCGGACGCCTCGCTCGCGCTCTCGAGCTCGCCGAGGAGGCCAACGGCCGCGCCGGCACCGAGTCCGCCGTGTTCTACCTGCAGCCTCCGCGGATTCCGGCGCTCTGGTTGGCCGCTGTGCTGACGGCCACCGACCGGCTCGCGGACACCGAGCGGATTCTGCGAGAGGGCCAGCGCGAAGCGGAGGCGCGAGGCCTCGGCTGGTCACTTCCCCACTGGCATGCCGTCCGTGCCTGCGCACTGCTCGAACGGGGAGCACTGGACGACGCGGCCGTGGAGGCCGAAGCCAGCCTGGCGGTGGCGGATGAACTCGAGATCACGCAACCGAATCCGCGGGCCCGCGCCGTGCTGGCGTTGGTGGAGATCCGACGCGGAGACCTCGCCAAAGCCAAGGACCATCTCCGCGCCGCGGAAGCCGGTGCCGGCGCGATTACGCAGCGGTACGGCGTGTGGGTGTCGCTCGCGCACGCCTTTCTGGCGGACGCCGAAGGCATGGATGGCGCAGCCGCGTTCACGGCCGGCTTCGAAGACCCTGAACCCACGCGGCTGCTCGCGGTACTGCCCTCCCACTGGCCCGGGATCGTGCGTATCGCGCTCCGCGGTGAGGCCTTGTCGGTCGCGCAGGCCGTGTCCGCTGCGTTGCGCTGCCTGACCGAGCGAGACGACAGCCAGCGGATCATCGGGGCAGTTCGCTCCCATGTGGATGGACTGCTCCACGGCGACCCCGTTGGACTGGCGTCCGCCGTCGCCGGTTACCGCGACAGAGGCAGGCCACTGGCCCTGGCATCGGCCTGTGAGGATCTCGGCGAACTCCTGTCCACATCGGACGATGCAGCGATGGCGATCCCGTACTTCGAAGAAGCGGGTGAGCTCGCGTCGGCTTCCGGAGCCCTGCGCGATCTCGACAGGATCAGGCGGCGCTTGCGGCACCTCGGCGTGCGCACCGGGGCCCCACGGCACCGACCGGCCGGCGCTCCAGGCTGGGCGAACCTGACCGAGTCCGAGCGGAAACTGATCCCGCTCGTCGTGGACGGTCTCACCAACCGGGCCATCGCCGACCGGCTCTTCGTGTCCGTTCACACCGTCAACACGCACATGAAGCACATCTTCGCCAAGCTCGCTGTCAACTCACGGGTCGAACTGACCCGGCTGGCGATCGGACCGGGCGGTTTCGCCGACCGGGCTGACTGAGAGGTACCCAGGTCGGCAGGGCACGGTGGCGAGAATCCGTCCGTGGACGGATCCGGGAGGCTGACCGGACCGAGTTCCGGTTGGATGTTCGCTGGATCTCCTCGGCCCCGGCCCGAATGCGGGCAAGCACCGTCGCCTGGAGCTTCGACTCGGCATTGATCTCATCGTTCAGCGACGCCGACGACGCCAGGTTGTCGCGGAGCCGGTTGATCCGGTCGGTCAGTGTTGGCCGGCGCGGCGGCCCCAACCGCTGTCAGCCCGGACGCTTGTTACGCCGCTGCCCGATCACGGTCAACACGAAGCTGACGGCCGTGCCGGGAGCCGGGCGGCGAAGTCCCGTGTACAACCGGGGATGTGGACACGGCGTCGGTGATCACGACTACCCTCGGTGTGGCTGTGGCCACTCGAGGAGGAAGGCACGACATGCCGGCAGACGCTGCTGACTTGAACACTCCGGTCGGGGTCGACCCGCATCGGGCCAGCGTGGCACGGATGTACGACTACGCAATGGGGGGCAAAGACTGGTACGAGGTCGACCGGGTCGAGCTCGAGCGGCTCAAGACGGTCATGCCGGAAGCGGTGGACCTCGCGCTGGAGAACCGGGCGTTCCTGATCCGGATGTGCCGGTTCCTCGCGGCGCAGACGGGGCTGACGCAGTACCTGGACCTGGGGTCCGGTCTGCCCACGGCGGAGAACGTGCACCAGGTGGTGCAGCGGGTCAACCCGCTGTCGAAGGTCGTCTACGTCGACCACGACCCGGTCGTGACCGCGCACGGCCGAGCGTTGCTCGAGGAGAACGAGAACACCCGCTTCATCGCCGGCGACATCTTCGATCCGCGTGGCATCCTCGAGGACGAGACCGTGCGCAGCCACCTCGACTGGAGCCGGCCGATCGGGCTGCTGTTCATCGCGAGCTTGCACCACTTCAAGGGTGACCGGGCGCGCCCGGCCGAGGTCACGGCCGAGTTCATCGATGCGCTGCCTTCGGGTTCCTACGTGGCGATCTCGCATGCCTTCGACCCCGGTGAGGGTGCGGACAGCGAAGCGATGCAGACGTTCGAAGAGGCCGTCGCCCGCGGCTCGCTCGGCGGCGTCACGGCACGGACCGCGGAGGAGATCCTCGAGCTGTTCCACGGACTCGAACTCGTCGAACCCGGGCTGGTCGAGCTGGTCAACTGGTGGCCGGCTGGGCCCCGCCTGAAGCCGTTGAACGTCGCCCAGCGACTGATGGCCGGAGCCGTCGCCCGCAAGCCCTGACCAGCTCCTGCCGATTCTCCGCTGCGGCGGCACCCGGGTGCATCCGGGGGCACTACCGCGCACCGGCGCCGCCACGGTGGCCGGCTCCGTCGAGCACATCACCTTCCGGGAGGGAGTAGCAGTGGCGCAGCGTGGCCACTCGCATCATTACGTGGCGAAGCTGTGGCGCGAGAACGGGCTCCGGCCGTAGAAACAGGGCACGTTCAAGGTCAGCAAGGATCCGGAGTTCGCCGAGAAGGTTGCCGACGTCCGGCACGGCACCACGAACTTGTTCGCCGCGTTGAACGTGGGCACCGGCGAGGTCCTGGGCGAGTGCGCGCCGGTCCGCGATGGTGCGCACCTCCTGGCGTTCCTGAGCCGGGCGCCGAAACCGCATCCACCCCGCGCCGCGCTGCTCCACCCACGCCACCGCGCACCTCTGGCCTCGCCGCTGACGTCGAGTATGCGACCATCCGAGAGTTGAAGAACGTGGGTGTGGCGAGGCGCCGCGAACGTGCTCAAGCGTGGCGGAACTCGGGTGGCCACTTCCCGGCGAACCCGGCCATGCCTTCCTACTGATCATGCATGACGAAGAGAGCGTAAAACACGGGGCGCTCGAGCAGGATGCCTTCCGCCGGGCCGGTTCCGAAGGCCGGCCGGGTCCACGGACACCTCAGTCACCCTCCCCATTGCGAAAATATTCATTGGCGCAAATCCACTCACCGCTTGATTGTCCATCACTGCAGAGGGTTCACGTACCCATAGTGACCTTGAGGAATCAACTGGACACCAACACTGAAGAAATAGGCGCAAACTATTTCAACCTTGACAACACGTCCGACAAGGTTCGGCATTGAAACTTCCACGCTTAGGTGGAGGAATCTCATGAATATATCGACTTCTCACCACGGCGCATTGAACCAATATCTAGCGATTGCCAACTGATTTGATCGATGCCGAGTACACGGTAGCCGCACATGAAATCGCCTCTGCAGATGTGACAGAATAAACATCAGCGCGTCGATCAGAAAATCGACGAACATCACTCCACCAAGCTCGATCATCGGGGACGGCTGGGACTACTCGCCCGGCTACGTGTGGCATGACGAACCCGAATGCTGAGCCGATGGTGATGTCCAGCGAGGAACAATGCGTTTTGCTGGGACGTGTTACGTGCCGTCGCCGAGACCGGTGGGGTGATCGGGATGTCCGCGGCGCCGCACACCATCTTGTCGCATAGCCATCCCCTGCACGACATCCATTCGGTCATGGACCATTTCCGGTACTGCGCAGACCTGGTCGGCATCGAGCACGTCGCGTTCGGGTCCGACACCCTCTACGGCGAGCACGTCGGCCTGCACACCGTGTTCGGGCATCTGCTCGGCAAGACGACAGGAGGCGGACCGCCCCACGAGAAAGTGCCCGATGTGGACGGATTGGAGAACCCGAAGGAGAACTTCGGCAACATCTCTGGGGAGCTGGTCCGAGACGGGCTCTCCGACAGCGAGATCGCGCCGTGCTGCGGCACCATCCTGCGGGTGCTGAAGGAAGTCGGGGCATGACCGCTGCGCCCGGCCGGATCGCCGGGCGCAGTACTGCCTGCGTTACCCGCAGACAGCGCCCTGGGAGGCCGAGCCGACGAGCCTGGAGTACTTGGCCAGCACGCCGCGAGTGTAGCGGGCGGGCAGTGGCGTCCAGCCCGCGCGGCGGGCCGCCAGCTCGGCGGCATCCACGCCGAGGTCCAGCATGCCGGTCGCGACGTTGAGGCTGATGGGATCGCCATCGCGGACGAAGGCGATCGGCCCGCCGTCGGCTGCCTCCGGGGCTACATGGCCGACGCACAGGCCGGTCGTGCCGCCGGAGAAACGGCCGTCGGTGAGCAGCAGGACGTCCTTGCCGAGCCCCGCGCCCTTGATCGCCGCGGTGATGGCGAGCATCTCCCGCATCCCCGGCCCGCCCTTTGGGCCCTCGTAGCGGATCACCACGACGTCGCCCGCGATGATCGTGCCGTCCTCCAGCGCGTCCATCGCGGCGCGTTCGCGATCGAACACCCTGGCGGTGCCGGTGAACACGTCCGAGTCGAAACCGGCGGACTTCACGACCGCGCCGTCCGGCGCCAGGGAACCGCGCAGGATCGTGATGCCGCCGGTCGGGTGGATCGGCGAGGCCATCGCGCGCAGCACCGTGCCGTCCGGGTCCGGCGGCGCGATCTCGGCCAGGTTCTCGGCGACCGTACGCCCGGTCACGGTCAGGCAATCGCCGTGCAGAAGATCCGCTTCCAGCAACGCTTTCATCACCACGGGCACGCCGCCGATGCGGTCGACGTCGGTCATCACATGTCGTCCGAACGGTTTCACGTCGGCCAGGTGCGGCACCCGCGCACCGATCCGCGTGAAGTCGTCCAGGCTGAGCGGTACCTCCGCCTCGTGCGCGATGGCGAGCAGGTGCAGCACCGCGTTGGTGGAGCCGCCGAACGCCATCACCACGGCGATCGCGTTCTCGAACGCCTCCCGGGTCATGATCTGCCGAGCGGTGATCCCCTTGCGCAGCATCTCGACCACCGCCTGACCGGACCGCCGCGCGAACCCGTCACGCCGCCGGTCCGTCGCCGGCGGAGCCGCGCTGCCGGGCAGCGACATACCCAGTGCCTCGGCCGCACTGGCCATCGTGTTCGCCGTGTACATCCCGCCACACGCGCCTTCGCCGGGGCAGATGGCGCGCTCGATCAGTCCGACGTCCGCGCGGCTCATCAGCCCCCTGGCGCAGGCACCGACTGCCTCGAACGCGTCGATGATCGTGACTTCGCGCTCGCCGCCGTCCGACAGCGTGACCCGGCCGGGCAGGATCGAGCCGGCGTAGAGGAACACGCTGGCGAGGTCGAGCCGGGCGGCCGCCATCAGCATTCCCGGCAGCGACTTGTCACAACCGGCCAGCAGCACCGAGCCGTCCAGCCGCTCGGCCTGCATCACGGTCTCCACACTGTCCGCGATCACCTCACGCGACACCAGGGAGAAGTGCATGCCCTCGTGGCCCATCGAGATACCGTCGGACACCGAGATCGTGCCGAACTCCAGCGGGTAGCCACCCGCGGCGTGCACCCCGTCCTTGCTTGCCTTCGCCAGCCGGTCCAGTGACAGGTTGCACGGCGTGATCTCGTTCCACGAAGAAGCGACACCGATCTGGGGCTTCACCCAGTCGTCGTCACCCATGCCCACGGCCCGCAGCATCCCGCGCGCGGCGGTGCGCTCCAGGCCGTCCGTGACGTCGCGACTGCGCGGCTTGATGTCCGGAGTCTCGTCCATGAACGGAGCCTACCGCTCCACCACGCCACGAGGAGCACCAAAAGAACTGTCACGGATGGCGAAGCTGGATGACAGGTTCGGGACCGTGCAGCTCAACGTGCCCAGTAGGGACGAGCGGTCAGCCGGCCGGCCGCTCCGGCGGGGGTGGCGAGGCCGAGCAACAGCAGTGCCCCGACAGCCTGCGCGGCTTCACAAGAAAAGGAAGACCCGTAGCCGCAACGCCTACCGCTCCTACGAGTCACACCGCCAGGAACGCGGTGAACACTTCGCCCATCAACGGATGCTCCAGAACCCCAGCGCCGGCCCGAACGAGGCGACGCAGATCCTCGATCTCCGGGAGCTTCTGCTTCGCCGAAATCGCCGCGGCGATCACGTCCCCGATCTTGCGCAGCATGTCCGTGTCGTCGTCCCCGCAATCGCCGGCAAGTCACCCACGTGATCCAGCTCGTCCTGGGCCTTCGTCGCAGTCGCGAATCCACCACGCCGCCCCGGCCGTTGATGCGAACATCCTTACGTTCGGTCCGGATCACTCTCAGTTTGAGTCCTTCCCGTTCCGCATCGACCCCGTCGGTTGCTCATGCCAGCACTGCCAAGGAGGATGGCGCAGCAGCCCTTTCAATCCCGTCGGCGGCCCTATGCAGTTCCAGTAACTGCTGCACGAAGGGGTCCGCGACGCCACCGATGACGACACTGGTGGATCGCACGACCGGACAGCTGGCCTCCGCACTGAGGTGCGGGACGTCGTCGGCGACGCGGCGCCACCGACGACGTGTTCTGCGAACGCCTCCAGCTTCCAGGAGCTGGCGGCGTTTGGGCCGAGGTGGCGCGACAGTCACCGGGATTTCGTTCACCCCGTCCGCGGATCGACACCAGGACGAGGTGTCCCGGCGCCCCCGGGCGGGTGGGCCACCGTGAGGGCTCCGGCGATGCTCGTCGCGAGCACGCGGTGGTCGATGTCCTCGATGCGGGCGCAGGCGGTGAGGGCCATCGCGCGGTCGAGCTCCGAGGTCAGTACCTGCAGCACCCGCTCCACGCCCGCTTGCCCGCCGGCCGCGAGCCCGTACAAGTAGGGCCGGCCGACCAGCACCGCGCGGGCGCCGGTGGCCAGGGCGGCGAGCACGTCGGTGCCCCGTCGCACGCCGCCGTCCAGGAACACCTCGGCGTGGCCCGCGACTTCGGCGACGACGCCCGCGAGGGCTTCGATGGTGGCGGGCGCGCGGTCGAGCTGGCGGCCGCCGTGGTTGGACACCACGATGCCGTCGGCGCCGTGGTCGAGCAGCACGCGGCAGTCGGCCGGGCGAAGCACGCCCTTGACCACGAGCGGGCCGGACCACCACGCGCGCAGGTCGGCGAGGTCCCGCGCGGTCACCGGGTAGAGGCTGCGCAGCATGTCTCGCTGCATCGCGTGCGGCGCGACCCGGCCGTGGCGCGAGCCGCGCCGCCGCAGGTGGCCGCGCGCGATGTCCACCGCCCAGCTCGGGCGCGTAGCGCAGTGCACGGCCATCCTGGGCCCGAATCGCATCGGCACGGTGAACCCGTTGCGGCGATCCCGTTCGCGATTGCCGAACACCGCACTGTCCACAGTGACCACCAGGGCCCGGTACCCGGCCGCCGCGACGCGGTCCAGCAGCGCGCGCACCGCCGCGCGGTCCGGCCAGAGGTAGAGCTGGTACCACCGCGGGCCAGGCGCTGCGGCGGCGACCTGCTCGAGGGTGAAGCTGCCCACCATGCCCTGGACGTAGACGGTGTCGCGGGCGGCGGCCGCCCGGGCGACGGCCATCTCGGCGTCGCCGTGCAGCACCCGCGCCGCACCGGTCGGTGCGAGCAGGATCGGCGACGCCACCCGGTCACCGAAGATCCGCACCGCGGTGTCGCGCTCGCCGGGCACGGCCAGGGCCGAAGGCAGCAGCCGCGTGGCACGGAACGCTTCGACGTTGCGCCGCAGCGTCACCTCGTCTTCGGCGCCGCCTTCGACCAGGTCGAAGACCGGGCGGGGGACCCGGCGGCGTGCGCGCTCGCGCAGTTCGGCGATGTTGCCGGCGCGGTTCACCCCTCGCCTCGCGCGTACCGCGCCAGCTGGTCGGCCGCCGCCTCGATCGCCCGCGCCTTGCCCTGACGCGTCGCGCCCGCGATGTGCGGCGACAGGAAACACCCCGGGGCCGTCCACAGTGGATGATCCGGCGGCAGTGGCTCGGGGTCGGTGACGTCCAGCACCGCCAGCAGCCGCCCGGCGAGGACCTCGGCGGTCAGCGCCGCCGTGTCGACCACCGTGCCGCGCGCGGCGTTCACCAGCACGGCCCCGTCCGGCATCCGGGCCAGCAATCCCGCCCCCGCCAGCCCCGCGGTGCCGGCGGTCGCCGGCACGAGCAGGACCACCGCGTCGGCCTCGGCCACGAGGTCGTCGAGCTCGGTCACCGGGTGCACCCCGGCGCGACCGGTGCGCGCGACCACGGTGACCGATGCCCCGAGTCCGGCGAGCTTGTCGCGGGCGCAGCGGCCGATCGACCCGGCACCGACGAGCACCACCCTGGCCCCGGCCAGCTCCGCGCTCACCGTACGGCGCCATCGCCGCTGACACTGCTCGCGCACGGCGGGCAGCAGCCCGCTCGCCAGCCCGAGCAACCCCGCGGCGACCCACTCGGCCACCGCGTTGTCGCGCGCACCGGCGGGCCGGCTCAGCCGCACCCGGTCCGGCAGGTACGGCTCGAGCCACTCCGCACCGGCGATCAACGTCTGCACGACCCGCAGCGCGGGCAGCTCGCCGAGCACGGGGAGCAGGTCGGTGCGCTGGTGCTCCAGCACGAGGAACTCGACGTCCCGCAACGCCCGCACCGCTGCCGGTCCCCCGGACGAGGGCAGCGGGACGACGCAGACCCGCCCCGGCGCGGCGGCGCGCAGCGCGGACAGTGCCTCGTCCGGCCCGGAAGCCACGACCTGACTCGTCATCAGCCCAGCTCGGCCAGCCGCTTGTCGAACTTGTGCAGCTCCTCGACGCCGTCGTCTCCGATGATCACGTTGTCGCACACCCAGTGGCAGAAGCCGTCGAGCACGTAGCGCGGGTGGCAGGCGAGGTTCATGCCCGCGGCCAGCACCATCGGCTCTTCGGCCCGGATCAGCGGGCGCTCGACGAGATCGGTCCCCTGGCCGTGGCAGTGCAGCCGCAGCTCCTCCGGCCGCCCGTTGTCGCGCAGGAACTCGTTGTACTCCGCCCAGATGTCGGCGGGCGCGGCGCCGGGACGCAGCAGCCCGTAGCAGAATCGCTGCGCCCGCAGGCAGAACTCGTACTCCTCGGCGATCCGGTCCGGGACCCGGCCGACGACGCCGGAGCGGCCGATCTCGGTGTACATCCCGCCGGGCCCGTTCACCTCCACCATGAGGTGGAACGCATCGCCTTCGCGGATCACCCGGTGCTGGCTGTGCGGGTGCGCGATCCGGCCGGGCTCGCCGAGCGGGGTCGAGACGCACCAATAGATGCCCTGCTCACTGCCCAGCGACTGCGCGGTGTGCTGCGCGATGGCGGCCACGTCGCTGTCGCGCATCCCCGGTGCCACCGCCTCGAACGCCGCCGCGATCGCCGCGTCCTGCAGCTTCGCGGTGGCGCGCACCAGGTCCAGCTCCTCTTCGGACTTGAGCGCACGGACGGTGTCGACGACGTCGGCGGCTTCGGTGAACGTCGCCGCGTGCAGCTCACGCTGCAGGTACTCGCCGAAGGCCATCGGGATCGTGCCGGTGCCGACCCATCCGATCCGGCCGGTGGCGAACGGCCGCAGCGCGTCGAGCGCGAGCTCCGCCCCGTCGTAGCGGGTGTAGGACACCGAGCTCATGTACGGGCTCGCCAGCGCCCGGCCGACGCCGCGCAGCACCGGGTCGTGGACGGGATCGACCACCAGGTCCTCGCCGCGCGCGCCGTGCCGGATGATCGTCATCGGCTCCTCGCGGGGGAACACGACGGTGACCGGGTAGCCGTTGGTCGCCGGGATGTCGGTGAGGTAGCGGATGTAGCCGCCGACGTAGTCGTTGTTCGTCTGCGCCACCAGCACGTCGATCCCGCAGGCGGCCATACCCTCGCGGATCGCGCGCCACCGCCGGTGCAGCTCGGCGGTGCTCACCGGGTGGTTCAGCCGTTCGGACAGCTCGGTTCCGGTCATCGGGCAGCTCCCGTCTTCGCGCCGCTGATCAGGGTGAGCACCTCGGTGCGCAGCTCGGTGAACCGCGGCAGGGCCTTGGTCGTCACCTGGCTGCGCGGCCGGGGCAGGTCGACGTCGAGCGTCCGCAGCACTGTGGTCGGGCGTCCGGACATCACGATCACCCGGTCGCCGAGGTACACGGCCTCGTCGATGTCGTGGGTGACCAGCACGATCGTCAGCCCGGCGTCGTGGCGCACCCGCAGCACCAGGTCCTCCAGGTCCGCACGCGTCTGGGCGTCCACCGACGCGAACGGCTCGTCCATGATGAGGAACTCGGGCCGGTAGGCGATGGCCCGCGCGATCGCGACCCGCTGCTGCATCCCGCCGGAGAGCTGCCACGGGTAGCTGTCGTCGAATCCGTCGAGGCCCACCTCTTCCAGCGCCTTGCGCACCGCGGCTCGGCGCGCCGGGCGGTCGCGGATCTTGTTCTTCAACGGGATCGCGACGTTGCGGGCGACCTTCGACCACGGCATCAGCGATCGGCTGTAGTCCTGGAAGACGCACGCGACCTCCGGCGGCGGGCTCTCGATCACCTTGCCCGTCTCGGTGAGCACGACCTTGCCCCCGGACGAGGGCAGCAGGCCGGACAGGCAGCGCAGCAGGGTGGTCTTGCCGGCGCCGGACGGGCCGACGATCGTGACGAACTCGCCGGCGTTCACGGTGAACGAGATGTCGCGCAGCACCTCCAGCTCGCTGCCGGCGGAGCGGTAGGACTTCCTCAGGTGTTCCACGGTCAGCATGTCAGCTCTCCCGATCCTTGGTGTACCAGCGCAGCAGCCGGCGTTCGACCAGCACGAAGGCGCCGTTGAAGAGCACGCCGAGGATCCCCAGCAGGAGCATGCCCGCCCACATCTGGGACACCTCGAAGCTCTGCTGCGCCTGCAACGTGACGAACCCGATCCCGTTGGTCGCCGCCACGAGCTCGGTCACCACCATCATCACGAACGCCACGGTCAGGGCGATGCGCATCCCGGCGAGGATGTTCGGCGCGGCGGCGGGCAGCTGCACGTGCAGCACCCGCTGCGCCCGGGTCAGCCGGTAGGAACGCGCGGCATCCTCGAGCTCCCGATCGACTGCCCGCACCCCGTCGATGGTGTTGAGCAGCACGGGAAAGACCGTGACGAACGCGGTGAGCACGATCTTCGGCAGGTCGCCGATCCCGAGCAGCACGATGCTCACCGGCACCAGTGCGGTGGCGGGCAAGGCCCGGCAGAACTGCAGCGCCGGATCGAACGCCCGGTGCAGCAGCGGCAACCGTCCGAAGAGGACACCGAGCGCGATGCCGATCACCACGGCCACGCAGTAGCCCAGCAGCATCCGGCCGACGCTCGGCAGCACGTCGGAGGCGAACCGGCTGAACAGCCACAGCTGCTGGAACGACACCAGGATCGAGCGCAGCGAAGGCCAGAACGGTGAGGTGTTGCCGAGCGAGGCGAACCACCAGGTCAGCAGTGCCGCGACCGGGACGATGAGCGAGACGAGCCACGCCGTGAACCGGCGCCCGGCCCGGCGCGGACGCACCATCGAAGTCATCTGGCCTCCTCACGGTAGGAGATGTGCCAGCCCAGCACACGACGCTCGATCGCGAGCAGTCCGACGTTGGCCAGGACACCGAGCACACCGACAACGAACACCAGCGCGTACATGCTCGGATAGACCGCGTTGGAGGCGTAGACGGCGATATCGGCCCCGATCCCCCGCACCGACGCGATGATCTCGACCGCCACCACCACGACCAGCACGTGCGACGCCGCGAGCCGCACCCCGGTGGCCACGAACGGCGCCACGGCGGGCAGCACCACGTGCCCGAGCCGTTGGTGGGCTCGCAGCCCGAACACGCGGGCGCTGTCGCGCAGCACATCGTTGATGCCGCTGACCCCATAGAAGGTCTGGAAGAGCATCGGCCACAGTGCGCCGACCATGCCGAGCAAAGTGGACACCCGGGGGGTGGCACCGAGCAACAGCAGCATCAGCGGCAGGAACACCACGGCCGGCACGAAACGCAGGAAGTCGAGCGGGTAGTGCACGAGCCGGTACAGCAGCGGCACGGTGCCGAGCGCGACGCCGAGGACCAGGCCGGCGACCACACCGCCGGCCAGGCCGACGGCGACCTGCTCCAGCGTCGCCATCAGGGCGTGGACGAACCCCGCGGTGGGAGCCAATTCGACGAGCGCCGCCCCGATCGCGCTGATCGACGGCACCTCCGGCGGCAGCCAGCCGGCGCGGGCGACCAGTTCCCACAGCACGAGGATGCCGAGGGTGGTCAGCCAAGGGAGGCCGCGCAGCAGCCACGGCCGGGAAGCCCCGCGGGCGGGGGCGGCCGCCGGCGTCGGTTCGTCGAATCCGGCGGGCGCGGGGGCCAGGCCGGTGGGGGTCGGCTGGGTGCTCACGGCACTACGTACGTTCCGTACGCGGGCGCGACCGAGACCACCCCGTACTTGACCGTGAACGCCGCTTCCTTCTCGATCACCTGGCGGCTGACGTCCGCGGTGTAGAGCGGTAACGGAGCCTGTGCCACGAGAGCGGGATCGGCCTTCGTCTGCTTCACGATGGCCTTGCGGGTCTCGTCGGGATGTGCGTTGGCGTACTCGCTGGACTCTCGCACCGCCTTACGCCACCTTTCCACGATGCCGGGATGCTGGTCGATGAAGGACTTGGCCATGAAGAACACCGTGTTGTCGGCGTCCGGATCGGCGAACGCGACGGCCGGCGAGTCACCGATGTCCCGAAAGCCCTTCTTCCGCAAAGCTGTCGCGTACGGCTGGGCGGTGCTGATCGCGTCGACCTTGCCCTGCTCGAGGGCGGTGATCTGGTCGGGGAACGTGAGCTGTACCAAGTGGACGGACGATGCGTCGCCGCCGTCCTTCTCGATCGCCTCACGGATCCAGAACTCCCAGCAGCACTTCAGGGAGTTCACAGCGACCGTCTTGCCCGCAAGGTCCTTGAAGGACCGGATCGGGCTGCCGCCCGCCACCATGGTCTGGTACTGCGGCCCGGCCGCGGCGGGACGGTCGGCGACCGCGCCCGACACGATCTGCACCGGGATGTGCGAGGCCGCCGCGATCACGACCGGCGAGATGCCGCCGAGCGCCACCTGCTGCTGGCCGTTGATGACCTGGGTGATCGCTCCGGCACCGGTGGCCGCGCGGCCGATGGTGAGGTCGATCCCGTTCTGCGCGAAGAACCCGTGCTGCTCTCCCACCAGGATCGCGGTGGACGACTGCGACGCCGCGACCCCTGCCGTGATCGGGATCAGGCCGCCGGTCGACCCGCCACCGAGCGTGTTGGTCGCGCTCAGCGCCCCGCACGCCGACAGCAGGAACATGGCCCCGGTGAGCACCAGGCACGCGAGTTTGCGTCGATACTTCACGGTTGGCTCCGTTTCGCCGGTGAAACGAATCAAAGTCCTTGCGGGGCTGCGGAAATTGCCCGTCCGGGAGAAGAAGTGTGCCCGTATCGTACGCCGCGCTCGCGCGCACGGACACAGTTTTTCGTTGTTATTACTGGGAAATACGCGCCGTGTCCGCTTCGGACACCCGCGGTAGCAGTGCGAGTGCGTTGTTCCGGTTGACGGCGGCGCGCTGCGTTTCGGACAGCGGATACGCGTCCAGCTGCGCGGTGAAGTACTGGGAGTTGTCGCCGCGGGCGTAGGGCCAGTCACTGCCGTAGAGCACGCGGTCCGGACCGGCGAACGCGAGCAGGCTCGGCAGGGTGTCCGCGTTGGCGGACAACGCCGTGTCGAAGTAGAACGTGCGCAGGTCGCGCAGGAAGTTCTCGCGCGTGACGACGTGCCCCGCCGCGCCTTCGGTGAGACTGGCCATGCGGTGTGCCGCGTATGGTACGAACCCGCCGGCGTGCGAGAGGATCATCCGCATCCGGGTCGACCGGGCCACCACGCCGTGGCGCACCAGGTTGAGCGCCGCGCGGGTGGTGTCGAGCAGGAAGTCGGCGGCGAAGGCCGGCACGCCCGGCACCGCGGGGCCGGGCGGCGCGGTCGGGTGGACGAACACCACCGCGGCCCGCCGGTCCAATTCCGCCATCAGCGGGTCGAACGCCGGGTCGCCGAGGTACACGCCGTCCACATTGGCCAGCAGGATCACGCCGTCGGCGTGCAGCTCGTCGAAGGCGTAGGCCACCTCGGCGAGCGAACCGTCCACATCGGGCAGTGGTACCGAGGCGAAGAACCCGAAGCGACCGGGGTGGTCGCGGACCAGCCCGGCGGAGAACTCGTTGACCTGCCGTGCCAGTTTCCGCGTGTCGGCGGCGCTGCCGCCCAAGTGCACGCCGGGACGCCCGACGGAGACGACGGCCGTCGCAATGGCGAGCTCGTCGAGCAGCTCGAGCGCGGCGGCCGGGCTCCACGCCGGCGTGGCCTGCCCGCCGAAGTAACCGCTGGTGCGCAGCGCGTCCGCCCACACAGGGGGGACGATGTGGTGGTGGGTGTCGATCCGGCCGGTGGTCATGTCAGCACTTTCCCTTCCGTGCTTTTTCCTTCCCCCGCCGGGGCGCCGAGCCTGCCTCGGGCCCGGGTGAACCCACGGGGGTTGTTCCAGCCGAGGACGCCGGTCACGCGGCCGCCCGCCGCGTGGGCGGCCACGAACTTGCCATCGGCCACCGAGCCGTCGACGACCGTCAGCTCACCGTCGGCGAAGGTGCCGGCGGCCTGGATCCGGATGTCGCCGGCGTCGGTCCAGAAGAAGTGCGACGGCGCGAACGGCTCGTCGTGCCCGAGCAGGTTCAGCGCGGCGCGCCGGCCTTGCTCGGTGGCGTTCATCCGGTGTTCGAACCGGCGGTGGGCACCGGTCGCCGGATCTGGGTTGGCCGCGACGTCGCCGGCCACGTAGACGCCGTCGGCGGCTCGGCAGAACGCGTCGCAGCGCACGCCACCGCGCAGGTCGAGCCCGGAGCCGGCAAGCCACTCCGTGGCCGGTTCGGCGCCGACGGCCGCGACCACGACGTCGGCCGCGAGTGTCGTGCCATCGTCCAGCCTCACCAATCCGGCGTCCGCCGTCGTGACCCCGACCCCCATCCGGAACTCCACGCCGCGTTCTTCACCCGCCGCCCGCACGAGCTCGCCCAATGCCGGCCCGAATTGCCGGATCATGGGACTGGGCAACGGATCGACGACGGTGGCGGTCGAGCCGAGCGACCGCGCGGCCGCCGCGATCTCGACGCCGAGGAACCCCGCGCCGACCACGACGGTGCGCCGAGCCGAACGCAGCCGTTCCCGCAGCAGCACCGCGTCTTCGACCGTGCGCAGGTAACACACGCCCTCGGCGCCGGGCAGCCGCCGCGGCCGCACTCCGGTGGCGATCACGAGCGCGTCGAACGTCACCGTCGTGCCGTCGTCGAGCCGGACACGGCGGCCGGGCAGGTCCAGCCCGGTTGCCTGCCGGCCGAACCGGGTGTCCAGCCCGAGCTCGGTGTAGCTGCCGGGCGGGCGCAGTGCGAGCCGGTCCGGCTCCCAGGAACCGAGCAGCACCTGCTTCGACAGCGGCGGCCGGTCGTACGGGGCGTGGGGCTCCGCGCCGATCAGGGTGAGCCGGCCGTCGAAACCGTGCTCCCGCAGCGTCTCCACCGCAGTGAGCCCCGCCGCGCCCGCACCCACGACCACCACCGCTCTCATGTCCGCGCTCACCCGCCCGACGCGGTCAGGCGGATCGCCCGCGCGGGACAGATCCGTTCGGCGCTGCGGACGGCGTCCTCTTCGGACGAAGGCACGTCGTTCACGCGGAGCACGACGATCCCGTCGTCCTCACGCTGGTCGAACACCGCGTCGGACAACAGCACGCACTGCCCCGACGCGATGCACTTGTCGGCTTCCACTTCGACCTTCATGCCTTGGCTCCGTTACCACTCGACGGGCATCGCGAAGAGCCCGTAGAACACGTTCTTCGTCTTGAACGGCAGTTCGCTCACCGGCGCCGCGAGCCGCAGATCCGGCAGGCGCCGCAGCAGCGTGGGGTACACCACTTGCAGCTCGACGCGCGCCAGCGGCTGCCCGAGGCACTGGTGGACCCCATAGCCGAAGGTGAGGTGGTGCCGCGCGGACCGGGACAGGTCCAGCTCGTCGGGGTTGTCGCCGAACGCCTCCGGGTCGCGGTTGGCCGAGTCGTTGGCCGCCACCACGCCCTCGCCCTTGCGGACCAGCGTGCCCGCGACCTCGACGTCCTCGAGCGCGACGCGCCGCCGGCCGTAGTGCGTGATCGTCAGGTAGCGCAGCAACTCCTCGACCGCGTTCGCCACCGCCGCCGGCGAAGTGTCGGCCTTCAGTGCAGCGAGCTGGGCGGGGTTCTGCAGCAGCGCCAGCGTCCCGAGCGCGATCATGTTGGCGGTCGTCTCGTGCCCGGCGCGCAGCAGCAGGTTGAGCATGTTGATCAGCTCGTCGCGGCTCAGGCCGCCCGCCCGCTCGATTTCGAGCAGGTGGCTGATCACGTCCGGTGCGGGCTCGGCGGCCTTGCGCTCGACCAGGCCACCGAGGTACTCGCGGATCGTGGCGAACGCCTCCAGCGCCTCGTCCGCACCGGTCTCACCGGAGATGAGCAATCCGCTCTGCCGCTGGAAGAACTCGTGATCTTCGTACGGAACCCCGAGCAGTTCGGAGATCACCGACGAGGTGACCGGCAGTGCGAACCCGGTGACCAGGTCGGCGGGCTGTGGGCCGACCGTGAACTCGTCGAGCAGCTCGTCGACGTGCCGCTGGATGCGCGGGCGCAGCGCCTCGACCCGCTTGATCATGAAGTCCCGGGTGAGCATCCGGCGGTGCCTGGCGTGCTCGGGGTCGTCCATGTTCAGGAACGTGGGGTGCTTCTGGCGGGTCACGGAAACGCCCGCGCTGTGGCTGGGGAAGCCCGGGTTGGTCATGTCCGCGCTGAACCGCGGGTCGGCCAGCACCTCGCGGACGTCGTCGAAGCGGGTGACCAGCCAGGCGATCTTGCCGTCCCACAACCGCACGCGGGAGATCGGCTCGTCCGTGCGCAGGTCGCGGAACTCGGCGGGCGGGTCGAACGGACAGCCCGGCGGACGGGACATCGGGTAGTCGCGGATCGGCTGCCCGGAAATCTCTGTGGTAGTGATGGTGCACCTCCGACTTGGCTTGAGCGGCCGGGAAAGCGGGATCAGTTCGCCGTGCGTGCGCGGACGGGGGTGAGCTCGGCCGGCGGCACCGGGCCCGCCCCCGCGCCCAGGGTCGGGCAGGTGACGGCACCGGCCGCGCTGACGCCGACGGTCAGCTCGCCGACCCGCGTCACGGCCGCGGTCACCGAGTCGCCGTCGTGGATGACCCCCACGCCGGCCGGCGTGCCGGTGCTGATGACGTCACCAGGATGGAGTGTCATCACCGACGACACGTACTCGATGAGCGCGGGCACGTCCCAGATGAGGTCGCGGACGTCGGCGTCCTGGCGCAGGGTGCCGTTCACCGAGCAGGTCAGCCGGAGTGTCTCGAGTGGACCGACCTCGTCCGGCGTCACCAGCCAGGGCCCCATCGGCGTGAAGGTGTCGAACGACTTGCGGGTGGAGCGGTCCTCCCCGCCGCGCATGGTGATGTCGAGCAGGCACGTGTAGCCGAACACATGCGACAGTGCGTCGGCCGCGGACACTCCGCGGGCCGTACGGCCGATCACCACGGCCAGCTCACCCTCCTGATCGAACCGGCGGTCGGTGTAGGGCAGGCGGACCACATCGCCGGCACCGATCAGAGACGAGGGCGCCTTGAGGAACACACCGAGCGAGCCGACGTGCACGCTCTGGCTCATCTCGGCCTGGTGGTCCACGTAGTTCACCGGCGCGGCCACGATCTTGGTCGGATCCGGCACCGGCGGCAGCAGGCGGACCTCGTCGAGCGGGACGCCGGGACCGTCGGCGAGCGGGACCTCCCCCGTGGGAGACGCGGACGCCGCGATGAGGCGCCGCATCAGGCTGAGCCCGGCCGGTCCGGCGGTGCGGTCCGGTGAGACCTCGCGCACCACGCCGTCGGCGACGACGCCGACCCGGTCGAGGCCGTCGCGGCCGCGGTAACTGAGCAACTTCATTGTCGGCTCCTCGGTGTAGTGCCGATCAGGACGAAAGGACGGCGGATTCCGCCGCGTACAACCAGTCCAGCTCGCTGAAGTCGTCCGGCCGCCGGGAGCGCATGTACCGGTCGCGCAGCGCGAGCGTGACCGGGTCGCCGGTGTGCCAGACCTGGCCCCACAGCCGCGCCCGCGTCTGGCACAGCCCCGCGCGGGGGACGCGGACGGCGTCGTAGGACTTCACGGCTTTCCCGATGTCGGTGCCGCTCCCGCGGACCGCTTCGCCGAGCGCCAGCGCGTCCTCGAGCGCCTGGCACGCCCCCTGGCCGAGGTACTGCAGCATCGGATGTGCCGCGTCGCCGAGCAGTACCGCCCGGCCGTGCACCCAGGTGGGAAGCGGGTCCCGGTCGTAGATCGGCCAGCAGCGGCCGGTCTCGATGCGTGAGACGTGCCGCTGCACCTCCTCGCACGCTTCGCCGAACCGGCCGAACAGCTCCTCGACCGGCCCCACCTGCTCGTCGCCGCGGCCGAAGCTGTCACTGCGGAACACCGCGACCTGGTTGTACAGCTCGCCGCGGCGCACTGGGTACTGGATGAGGTGCAGCCCGGGCCCCACCCACAGCACCACGTCGTCGTTGCTGACCTCGGTCCGCACCTCGCTCATGGGCAGCGCGCCGCGGTAGGCGACGAACCCGCTCGGCACCGGCTGGTCGACGGAGACCAGCTTGCGCACCACGGAGTGCAGCCCGTCGGCGCCGACGAGCAGCTCGGCGCGGTACGTGGCGCCGTCCTCGCAGCGCACGCCGGCGCTGTCCTCGTCGGCCCACGCCTCGGTGACGACCCGATTGTTCTCCAGTCGCACCAACGGTTCCGCCCGGCAGGCTTCGACCAGAATGGACAGCAAATCACTGCGGTGCACCACCACGTAGGGGTAGCCGTAGCGATCCCGGAAGGCACCGCCGAGATCGAGTGTGGTGAGCGGGTCGGCGGTGATCGCGTGCCGCATCACGCCGTGCCGCGGCAGCACCGCGACGTCGAGCAGCTCGGTGAGCAGGCCGAGCCGGTCGAGCATCCGGATCGCGTTCGGGCCGAACTGCAGGCCGGCGCCGATCTCGGTGAACTCGGCCGCGCGTTCGAGCAGGTGGACCTCGCGCCCGGCGCGGGCCACGGACAGCGCCGCGGCCAGCCCGCCGATACCGCCACCGACGATCAACGTGGGCAGTGGTGTCGTCGCCATGCGCTCAGCACTCCTGTTCGCGGTAGAGGCCCAGCGCTTCCAGCACGGGTGCGTCACTGACGCTGAACACGTCCAGGTGCTCCTCGGCGGCAAGGCCGTAGGGAGCCCACGACGGCACCGCGAAGACGTCACCCGGTGCGAGCTCGAAGCGCTGGTCACCGATCAGCACCTCGCCGGTGCCGGCCAGCACCGCTCCCACCCGGGACCCGGCCTGCCGGGTCGTGCGGCTGCGGCTGCCGGCGCGCACGCGGCGCATCTCGCAGCGCATGGTGGGCATGACGTCGGCGCCGGTCTGCGGATTGGTGTAGCGGATCTGCGCCTCGCTCGCGCCGGTGGCGGCCAGCTGCGCCGCGAGCGCCCGGTCGGTGTCGGCGCGCCGGTACACCAGCAGCGGCGAGTGCGCCGCGTCGTGCCGGGCCTTGCCGAGCCCGCCGGGCACGAGGCCGGGACCA
Organism: Amycolatopsis sp. NPDC005232; assembly: GCF_040607795.1. NCBI lineage: Bacteria > Bacillati > Actinomycetota > Actinomycetes > Pseudonocardiales > Pseudonocardiaceae > Amycolatopsis > Amycolatopsis sp. NPDC005232. The sequence goes on from NZ_JBEXHL010000031.1 coordinate 37,862, forward strand.
GCGCCCCAGAGCCGTTCGGCGGCCGAGGCCGGCTCGCTGCTCAAGCCATCCTGGGCGTCGGCGCCCTCCTCGAAGAACACCGCGTCGAGCGCGGCGACGACCGGCAAGTCGAGCACGTCCAGCCACATCATCGGCTCGGCGCCGGGGTTGTGGTGTTCGTGGAAGGTCATGCTCGGGGTGAGCACGAGGTCACCGGTCGCCATGCGCAACGGGTCGCCGTCGACAAGGGTCCAGGCACCCTCGCCGGCGAGGACGAACCGCAGGGCCGCCGGGGTGTGCCGGTGCGCGGGCGCACGCTCCCCCGCACCCAGGTACTGCATCCCGGCCCACATGGTGGAGGTCGCGTACGGCGCACCACCGAGACCGGGATTCGCGCAGGCCAGCACCCGGCGATCGCCGCCCCGGTCGATGCCGACCAGTTCACCGCTGCGAGCCGCGAGCCCGCTGAGCGCTTCGGCCCGCCACCGGTACGGGACGGTCCGGGGCACCGGCTCCGGCGTCAACAGGCCGGAGAGCTTCCACAACGGCTGGAGATCGGCTGCCGCCACGTCGCCGTACAGCTCGTCCAGCCGGCTGTCCTGATCCGTGAAGCGAGATGTCGCCATGGGGGTTACCCTCCGCATGCCACGAGACAAGCTGAATTAGTACGTGTACGTACTATGCAACGGGACGCTAGACGCTGATTTCCTGACAGTCAAGGGCTTCGCGGCGCAACCACGGCGTCGATCAAGCCAAGATAGTACGGACACGGCCGATCTCGGTCCGCTACAGTGAACCGGTCAAGAAGGGGACTCTCGTGCGAAACACCGCCATCGGCAGCAGCCCACCTCCCCACGCGCCGGGACCGGTCACCCTCGTGCTACCACCCGACACGACGGCCGGGCACCTCATCCGCCGCGCCCAGCAGGCGCACACGGCGCTGTGGTCAGCCGAGGTCGGCACCGACGTCACCGGCCCGCAGTACGCGATCCTGAGCGCGCTGAGCCGCCGTTCGGGAGTCGACCAGGTCACCGCGGGCCGCGCGGCGTCACTGGACAAGTCGACGACGGCCGACATCGTCGACCGGCTGCGGCGCAAGGACTGGATCCAGCGTGACCGCGACACCGGCGACGGCCGCCGTTACCTGCTGTCGCTCACCCCCTCGGCCAAGGCGATGCTGCCCGACCTCACCGCCAGGGTGGAGACGGTGCAGGACCGGCTGCTGCACCCGCTGGGACCGAACCTGCGGCGCAGCTTCGGCAGACTGCTGGGCCAAGTGGCCTACCAGGGGCAGGTGCCCACCGGAGGCAAGGACGAGGACAAGGACATCGAGGTGCTACGGCTCAGCTCGACACCCGGCCACCTCATCCGGCGGGCCGAGCAAGTGCACGGCGCACTCTGGACCCGGCACGTCGGCACCCAGCTCACGCCATCGCAGTACGCGCTGCTGTGCAGCCTCGTCTGGCGCCCGGCGATCGACCAGACCGCGGCCGGCGAGATGGCGTCGCTCGACAAGTCCAGCGCCGCGGACATCGTGGCCCGATTGCGGCGGCGAGGCTGGCTGCTCGACACCCGGGACGAGACCGACCGGCGGCGCAAGCTCCTGGCACTCACCGACCTCGCGCGCGACACGCTGGCCGAGGTGACGCCCGCGGTGCAGACCGTTCAACGCGACCTGGTGGCGCCGCTGTCTCCCGCCGAACAGGACAAGCTGATCAGCCTGCTGCGGCGCGTCGCGTACCAATGACCGTCCGGTGAAGGCTGTCGCCGCATCAGGTAATTGGGTCGGAACGCGAGGTGGTCCGCGTACGCGCCGCGCACGTGCGCGGGGTCCTGCCCGAGTCATCTCCGTCCCAACCATCGGCAACGGATTCTCGACGCGATCAACACTGCCCGCCTGCGATGATCCACTTTCCCTCGTGGCGCTGAATGTCTCGTCCTTGTGACGCAATGCCTGCCCGGAATGTCGACCGGGAAGATCGCAGAAATGTAGCCCTGACAAGGTCAGTCGAACTCAGCGATTCAGATCAGATCCTTTTCCGGCCATTGGGCGGAGGGGTCTTGTCCTCCAGGTGAGCCCGGGGTGCCGTCGCGTCCAGGACTCCGGGAGGCGGCGATGGCCGGGCCCTACCGCGGGATGGCGGTGTGGTCCAGGTCGAGGATGACGGGCGCGTGGTCGGTGCACTGGCCGACCGCGGCGTGGTCGACGACGTGGACGCTGCGCACGGCTGCGTCGGGCGCGTGGTGGGTGGCGTACCAGCGGTCGATGCGGCGGGGCGGATGGTGATCACCGGGGTGAAAACCCGTGGTGGCGGTCCAGGGGGCGCCGGCGATCCGGGCGCAGTCGCGCATCCGGCCCAGGTGCTCGAGCCGGATCGCGACGCGGCGGTCGAGGTGTCCGTGCTCGTCGAACTGGTAGACGTGGTCGGGGTGCCAGGGCTGGTGCAGGTAGGGGTCGTGGTCGTAGAAGTGGCTGTCGCCCTCGATGGTCGGGACCGTGGTGGCGCCGACGCCGTTGAAGCCCCCGCCGATGAACCCGGGTACGTCGTCGCGGTGCATGGCACGCAGGATCTGCGCGGCGTCCGACCATCCCCAGGCCTGGTCGAACGGGGACAGCTGCACCGACCCGACGCGCAGTCGTGGGCCGCCGAGGTCGAAGACGCAGGTGACCATCGAGTGCCACATCCCGGCGTCGGCGCGCTCGAACCGGCCGATGGTGCCGGGCACGGGGGTGATTCCGTCGCGCCAGAGCAGTGCGGTGTGGTGGATATCGCCGCCCAGGGCGAGCATCGGCTCGCCGCGGTGTTTCCACTGCCGGTCCACGGCCTTGGCCAGTCGTCGCAGCCGCGTCGTGGCCAGGTCCCGCTTGTCGGGGTCGCGGGGGCCGGGTTCGCGGGCGACGATCTCCTGCACCGCCAGCACGTCCGCGTCGAGCCCGCGCACCAGCGCCTCCAGGCCCGCGAACCGCTCCTCCGCAGCCGGGCTGTCGCCGTCGTAGAGGTTGAACGCGTTCACCGACACCAGCCGCACCGCGACCTCCGAGTTCGTTCCGTCCAGCACCGACCGGCCCAACCGATGGCGCCGGGCCGACGACGACACCGTAGCTCGGTGATCACCGCGTAGGCCCGGTGTCGAGAGCCGGGCCCGCCAGGATGGGGTGATGATCCACGACAGGCCGTCGTGGAGGGACGCGACTTAAAGGACTACACCGCCGCCAACGACCCGAACCACATGCTCCGCCGCCCCAACGGCTACACATCCAAAGACGCGTTCGCCGACAGCCGGATCCCTGCCGACCAACTGCAGGGTTCCGAGGCCGACGCGATCGAGCGCGGCGGCAGTATCGAGGTGTTCGCCGACGAGGACGGCGCGAAGACCCGGATGGACTACATCCAAGCGATCGGGAAGTGCCTGCCCGCTTCGGCCGAGCATGACTTCCTCGCCGGCCCCATGCCAGTCGCGAGTTCTCCGGCGACTCTGTTCAGCGGTCCCTCGATGACACCAGGCCCGACGCCACCAGATCACGCCACGGGGCGTCGAACCGGGTGGACAGGGCGCGAAGGCCTTCGAGCAGCTCGACGCACGCCAGGCCACAGCCGAGGCCGCTCCGTCGAACGAGCCGTTCGTGACGGTCGCCAGCTGCATGGGCAGGCTCGCCTTCAGCGGTGACTCCTTCGGCTCGACGCTGCCGAGCCGTCGAACTCATCGTCAACCGCGGGGCGGGCGCGTCATCCCGGACCATCGGGATGGGAATGGTCGTAGGCGCGGGAGACCTTCTGGGGGACCACCATCCGCCACGCGTCCACGACGAACTCGCGGGCCTCGGTCGGGTCCAGCGCAGCGAGCTCGGCGTGGACCCAGTTGAACCGCATGTCCGACTCCGACGGCAGCCCGAACTTCTCCGGCTCGCCGGCGATGAGCGCGGCACGCTCCTCCTTCGGGAACGCGAACCCCATCACCGTCTCGTCGAGGGAGAACGCGACATAGACGATCTGCTTGACCCGGAATTTCAACCGGCCGCGCACGTAGACCGGATAGGAGCGCTCGAGCTCCGAGCCCAGGGCGCGAACATCCTCGATTGCCGCCATGGCGTACCCCCTCACACAAGGACGAAGGCTGCCACGTCGCGCCCAGCGCGCGCGGGATGCCGGTTGTCCTGAGTCGTTCATATCACCAAGGTGGCCTCGATCAGCAGGTGCAGCGAGCTGGTGGAACGGTTCTTCGCGCGGCTGCGGCTCGTCTTCAACGCTGCCGCAGCCCTGCCCCGGCTCTCCGAACGCGGCTGGAGGACCTCCTCCGCGCGGTCACCGGACGGGATGTGCCCGTGACCGGCTCGTGGAGCACCACCGAAACGTCACCCGCTTCCACCAGCGCGCACTACCCGTTCACCGATCCGCGCTGCATCGGCGTCCCACTGCCGGGAGTGACGGTGAAGCTCGTGCCGACGGAGCGGGACACCTTCGAAATCCGCGTCCGGGGCCGCACGTGACGCCGGGTTACGTGGCAACTGTTTCGCCGAGAAGCCGGCGAGCTGGCTGAACGCGCTCGACGCCGCGGAGTTCTGCGTCGCGGCCCTGCTGCGCCCGGAGCTGTTCGCCGACGCGCCGGAGCACTACCTGCCCGGTCCGGAGTTCTTCGACTTCCACCAGGCTGCCAAGGTGTTCAGCGACGTGCTCGACCGGCCGGTCCGCTTCGAACCGGTCAGCCGCGGGGCGTGGCAGAAGGAGCTGCTCGACCTGGCCGCCTCGTCGCGGGCGGGCTTGCTCAATACCGACATGTCCCGCCACATCGCGGCGTGCGGCTACGCCGTGGCCGAGGGAATCGAGCGGGGCAACACGAAGTACACCGACACCGACGCGTTCCGGCGCATCACCGGCCGCACCCCGATCACCCTGCACGACTACCTCACCGAGCACGCCACCGTCTTCCGCTGACCCGGCTCGCGCGCCGTGGTCAGCCCGTGGTGCGGTTGGCCGCGGCGGTGTCGGCGTAGACCTGGGCGCGCACGAAGTTGCCGTCGCGGGTTTCGAACAGCCGAAGGTTCTCGAACACGGTCGTCTCGCCGGTCTTGTGTGACTTTCGTTCGCCGCGCGCACGACTGCCGTCATACGCGTGCCGCCGTTCGCGGCCTAACGTCCCCCGCAGCACGCGAAGGGACACCGCCACGATGGACAGCGACCTCATTCCGAAGCCCGTGAACGCCTCCGGGCTGTGGGCCGACGACCTGCACGAGGGGATGGCGTTCCGGTCCTCGACCTACGTCGTGACCGAAGAGCAGATCATCACCTTCGCGACGACGTTCGACCCGCAGCTCTACCACCTCGACGCCGACAGCGCGCGGGGCACGTTCTTCGACGAGCTCGTCGCGAGCGGCTGGCACACCGCGGCGATCACCATGCGCCTGCTGGTGACCTCCGCGCTGCCGCTCGCCACGGGCATCGTCGGCGCGGCCATCGACCTGGCGTGGCCGTCGGCGGCCCGCGCGGGTGATGTGCTGCACGTCGAGGGGCAGATCGACAAGCTCACCTTCTCGCGGTCGCGGCCCTCGCGGGCCACCGTGCTGATGTCGTACAAGACGGAGAACCAGGACGGCGACGTCCGGCAGAGCACGTCCGCGCGCGTCCTGGCGTTCCGTCGGCCCGAAGCCGGGCAATAGTCAGGCGACCGGCGAGAACACGAGGCTGCCGTTGTGCCCGCCGAAGCCGAAGCTGTTGGAGAGCACGGGCCCCGGCGTCCACGGCGTGGGTTCGCGGGGCACGTCGATGTCGAGTGCTGGGTCCTGTGTGGACAGTCCGAGCGTCGGCGGGATCAGCTCGTGCGCCATCGTGAGCGCCACGGCGACGGCCTCCACCGCGCCGGCCGAGCCGAACGAGTGCCCGGTGGCGCCCTTGATGCTGGTCACCAGCGGCCTGGAGGCGCCGAAGACGCGGCGGATGGCGTGGGCCTCGGCGGCGTCGTTGAGGGCCGTCGAGGTGCCGTGGGCGTTGATGTGGGTGATGTCCTGCGGCGTGTAGCCGGCGTCCTCGATCGCCATGCGCATGCAGCGCTCGGCGCCGGCGCCGTTCGGGGCGGGCGCGGTGACGTGGTAGGCGTCGGCGGTCGAGGCGGTGCCGTCGATGGTCAGGTAGATGCTCGCGCCGCGCTCCAGCGCGAGCTCCAGCGGCTCGAGCACGAGGATGCCGGCCGCTTCCGACGCGGCTAGGCCGTCTCTGTCCACATCGAACGGGCGCGAGATTCCGCTGCGGCTCAGCGCGCGCATGTTGGTGAACCCGGCCACGCACACGGGCGTGAGACTCGAGTCGCTGCCGCCCGCGAGCACGAGGTCGGCGGCGCCCGAGGCGATGAGCCTGGCGCCCGCGGCGATCGCGTCGGTGCCGGCCGCGCAGGCCGTGGTGATCACCGACGCGCTGCCCTGGAAGCCGTAGCGGATGCTGAGCGCCGCGGCGCCGGCGTTCGGCATCGTCATGGGCACGGTGTGCGGCGACACTTTGCGCTCGCCCTGCGCCGCCAGGACCGCGGCCTGCGACTCCAGAGTGGACACGCCACCGATGCCTGTGCCGAGCGAGACGGCGGCGCGTTCGGCGTCGAGCACCGTCACTGCCGGCACGATCTCGCCGGTCAGCAGCCCCGCGTCCGCCAGCGCCTCGTCGGCGGCCGCAACCGCCATCTGCGTCGCGAGGTCCGCCGTGCGCGCCACCTTGTGCGACATCCAGCACCGCGGGTCGAAGCCACTGAGCCGCCGCACGTTCGCCGCGGCGGCCGGACGCGACAGCCCGTCCCAGAACTCCTTCACGCCGATGCCGACCGGCGACACGACACCGATCCCGGTCACCGCGACGCGCCGGTTGAGGGCTGGCTTCATGCACGTGCTCCTTCGAAAACGGGCCCAAGATCTGGCTAGGCTTTTGCACAGTCAGGTGTAGTCTACGGGACGACCGCGCCGGAGCCGCACCGATCGAACCCAAGTCACACCGGCGGTTGACGAGTGAGTTGCCTTGCGCAACCCTGAGGGCACGCAGCAACTTCACCGGAGCAGGAAAGCAGGCGGAACCGTGCTTGTCGGCATCTACAACGAGTACAGCGCGAAAGGCAGCTTCCGCGACCTGGCCGACGACGTCGTCGCGTACGAACGTGCCGGCGCCGACATCGCCTACGTGGCCGAGGTGTACACGTTCGACGCGGTGAGCCAGCTCGGCGCGCTCGCCGCGCTCACGAGCACCATCCGCATCGGCTCGGCGATCCTGCCGATCTACACGCGAACGCCGTCTCTGATCGCGATGACCGCCGCGGGCCTGGACCACGTGAGCGAGGGCCGGTTCATCCTCGGCCTCGGCGCGTCGGGGCCGCAGGTGATCGAAGGGTTCCACGGCGTGCCGTACACCGCGCCGCTCGGGCGGACCCGCGAGGTCGTCGAGATCTGCCGCCAGGTCTGGCGGCGCGAACGCGTCGTCCACCAGGGCAAGCACTACCGCATCCCACTGCCGGAGGACGAGGGCACCGGCCTCGGCAAGCCGCTCAAGCTGATCAACACGCCGGTGCGCAGCCGGATCCCGATCCTGATCGCGTCGATCGGACCCAAGAACGTCGCCATGACCGCGGAGCTCGCGGACATCTGGCAGCCGTTCTTCTTCCTGCCGGAGAAGGCGAAGGACGTCTGGGGCCAGTCGCTGGCCGACGGCGCCGGGAAGCGCGCCGACGACCTGCCGCCGCTGCAGATCGAGGCCCAGGCGGTCTTCCGCATCACCGACGACCCCCGGCCGATGCTGGACGCGATGCGCCCGACGCTCGCGTTGTACATCGGCGGCATGGGCGCGAAGGGCCACAACTTCTACAACGACCTCGTGCGCCGCTACGGCTTCGAGGCCGAAGCGGAGAAGATCCAGGATCTCTACCTGGCCGGCAAGAAGCAGGAAGCTGAAGCGGCGGTCCCGGAAGAGCTACTCCGCTCGATCTCGTTGATCGGCCCCGAAAGCCATGTCCGCGAGCGCATCTCCGCCTACCAGGAAGCCGGAGTCACCACGCTCACCATCACCCCGGCCGGCGCGACGCGGGACGAGCGGGCCGGCGTGGTCGAACAGTTCCGCGCCCTGGTGGACAAGAGCTGACTGCGCCGGCCTCATTCGCGAGCCTGGTCGAATCGGGTCTCGCGGCGGCGGCGTTGCTTTCCGCGGCCGCACCCGGCGCGGTGTTCGACAGTGCGGTCACCGACTGGCCGGGCCTGTCCCGCGAGCAGTCCGCGACCCTGCTCGCCGCGGAGACAACCGGTATCGGGAACGCTGAGATCACCGAGCGTTTCACCGGCGAACGCGAGCACAAAGGCCGTCCTGGCCACTCTGCCAGGACGGTTTCGGAGGATTGATTGTGCTTTTTGACTAACGCTTTCAGGACTCCGGCGGACGGAGGACCGTGAGCAGAAGATCGGCGCTCCGGACGAAACTCATCTGCTCGTAGATCCGCGCGGCGACCCGGTCACGTCCGTGCTCCTTCTGCGCGACGGCGGGCAGCCGTGTGCCGCACGAAGGCCACGGTCGGCACCGCCATGACCACGAGGACGATGCCGCCTACGGTCAGTCCCGAGTGGACGGCGTCGGTGAACGCGGAGGCCGCCGAGCTCGTGACCGTCGTCTTGAGGGAAGCCGGAACTCCGGTGGTGCTGCCACCGTGACTCGCGCCGTCCACGATCTGGCGGGTCACCCCGGCGGGCCCCCGGGCGTCGAGGAGCCGTTCGGACAGGTTCTTCGGGAACTCGGTCGTGACGATCGTGCCCAGCACACTCGGGCCGAGCACGCTGCCCAGCTGCCGGAACATGTTCACCGCGGCGCTGGCCATGCCCGCCTGCTGCGCGGGCACGCTGTTCACCGCGGCCGCGGTCGAGGGCGCCACCAGCAGACCGGAACCGATACCGACGATCAGCAGGCCGGGCCACACCTGCCCGAACCCCGGCGCCGGCCCCGTCACCAGCAGAAGCAGTGCACCGGCACCCATGATCACCAGCCCGCCGGCGAGCATGGTGACGACGCCGACGCGCCGCACCAGCCGGGCCGCCACGGCGCTGACCACGATGTAGGTGCCGAACATGACCAGCATCCGTACGCCGGTGGCCAGCGCGCCCAGGTGCTGCACGCGTTCGAGGTACAGCACACTCACCAGAGAGATCCCGACGAAGCCGAACATCGTGGTGGTCGCGACGCCCATGACCGCCGCGAACGACGGGCTCTTGAACAGCCGCAGGTCCAGCATCGGATCGTGGTGGCGCAGTTCCACGCGGACGAAAGCCACGAGTGACACCGCGAAAACCACGTACACCGCGATGATCTGCGCGGCCGCGTAGCCGACGGATCCGCCTTCGATGATCGCGTACGTCGCCGACGCGACGACGATCGTGCCCAGCACCACGCCGGCCGGGTCGAGCCGCCGCGTCGGGTGCTTGCTCTCCGGGACCAGCATCGGCGTCAGCGCGATCGTGACGATGCCGAGCACGACGTTGGTCAGGAACACCGCGTGCCAGCTCGAGTGGTCGAGGAGGATGCCTGCCACGGGCGGGCCGATCGCGAGGCCCAGCCCCGAGCAGCTCGCCCACACGCTGATCGCACTTGTGCGTTGGCGCGGATCGGTGAAGGAGTGGCTGACGATCGACAGGCTGGCGGGGAGGATCGCTGCGCCGCCGACCCCCATGAGCGCCTGGGCCGCGATCAGCAAGCCCGCGCTGTCGGAGAAGAACGCCAGCGCGCTGCTCGCGGCGAACACGACCACCCCGGCGAGGAACACCGCGCGGCGGCCGATCAGGTCGCCCAGCGTGCCAGCCGTGAGCACCAGGCTCACGACGACGAGCGTGTACGCGCTGCTGACCCACACCAGCTGAGCCGACGACGTGTGCAGGTCGGACTGGATGGCCGGCAGCGCGGAGATCATCGAGGAGACGTTGACGAACGCCATCATCACGCCGAGGCAGACCACCGCCAGGGCCCACCACCGGCCTCGCGCGGAAGCTTCGGCTTCGGGTCTGGCGGTCCCTGACCTGGTCACGGACACCTGCTGACTTTCCAAAGGCATAGCCAGCACGCTAGCAGCCTGACTATGGTCAAAGCTAGACAGGTACAGTGACTGTCATGGCACACACACAGGAGCCCGAGGCGGACCGTCCCGTGGTGACGCGCGTCGGCCGGTTCGTCGACCGCGACGCGTGGACTGCCGAGGGCTGGTGCAAGATCGAGCGCGCGCTGGAGCTCGTCGGCACCCGGTCGGCGATGATCCTGCTGCGCGAGGCGTTCTACGGTGGCCGGCGCTTCGACGAGCTCACCCGGCGCACCGGCCTGAGCGACGCGGTCGCGGCGAAGCGGCTCAAGCAGCTCGTCGACGACGGCCTGCTGCGCCAGCAGCCCTACCGCGAGCCCGGGTCGCGCACCCGCCACGAGTACGTGCTGACCGACCAGGGCCGTTCGCTGTTCCCCGTGGTGGTCGCGATGATGAAGTGGGGCGCCACTTTGGCGGGTCCGACCGGCGGCGTCGAGCTGGTGCACGCCGGCTGTGGTGAGCCACTCCTCGCCGCCGTGCGCTGCGCGGCGGGCCACGACGTCACCATGGAGGACACCGAGGCGCAGATCTCCCGCGACGCCAAGCGGGCGCGGCGGGCGTAGCTTGCCCCGACTGTCGAGTGTGGACGGTTGCAGCGCGCTCATCACACCACCCGCCGTCGCCGGGCGCGGGAAGCCCGCAGGTTGGCGATATTGCCGCAGACCGTGACGTCGTGCCAGACGCGGCTGTTGTTGCGTGACCGGTCGTAGAACGCGATCGGGCAAGCCGAGCTACGGCAGGTCTTCAGGCGCCGCCACTCGTCCAGCCGGCCGGCGCGGTGGATCTCGAGCAGCACCGCGCCGCCGACGAGCTGCCACCCACTCTCGGTCGGTTCGAGGTCCAGCCGGCCGTCGGTGGTGGTGCCCGCGGTGAGCGTCAGCCCGGACAACGCGGGCAGCACCGGCTCGTCCTCGGTCCGCACGAGGGCCGCGAGTTGTTCCCGGAGCTGCCGAAGCTCGTCGACATCCGCGGTCCTGAGCTGAACCCGCCGTCGGCGATGTCCTTCGGCTTCAGCCCATTCCGCCATCGCCGCGGCCGCCCACCGCTGCGCCGAGCCCACTGTGGACAGCAGATCGACGAACCCTTTCCGCGGGCTCGGCCGGGTGTTGAGCACGTCCTGCACGAGCGCCAGCCCGCTCGGCGCGGCGGCGATGCCGAACCGCTCGCCGGCCGGCCAAGCCGTGGCGACCCCTCGCCGCTCAGAAGACACCGGATCCACCGCGTAGGACAACGGACTCTCCTCGATCGGTCAGGCCGCCCGCGTCACGGTGCGGGGACGAAACGCGGCCCGCTGGTCGCGAAGTCGGCGCGGTTCTCGCGGACGAAGTCCGCCACCGAGAGCGGCGGGCGGCCGCCGATCCGCTCGACGATGTCGTTCGTGCCGGAGAACACGCCGTTGCGGTAGTCGATCGCGACGTTCGAGAGGTGCTGCACGAGGTGCGCGTCCGCGCCCTTGTCGAGCCCTGACGCGGAGAACTCCTCCACGCTGATCGGTTCGTAGTGCACCGGGTGGCCGAGTTCGGTCGCGATGGCCTTGGCGATGTCGTGGTGGTTCATCTCGACCGGACCGTGCAACGAGTACGCCGCGCGGTTGTGCGGCTCGGGCTGCAGGAGCAGCGCGGCGATCACGCGCGACTGGTCGGCCGAGGCGATCGGAGCGTGCCGGCCCTCGCCGAACGGCAGGCGCAGGTAGCCCTCGCCGTCGCGCTTCTCCCACCACAGCTTGAGCCACTCGGCGAAGAACGTCGGCCGGATGTGCGTGGTGAGCAGATCGGTCCGGTCCAGCAGTCGCTCGCACAGCCAGTGCTGGCGCGCGGCGAAGCTGGCGGCCTCACGGCGGGCCGAGATCTGCGACATGTTGACCACCGAGCGCACCCGGGCCTCGGTCGCGGCCTGGGCGAAGATCACCGTGGCCTCCACCAGTCCCGGCAGGATCGGGTGACACAAGTACGCGCCGGTCACCCCCTGCAGGGCGGTGGTCATGCCGTCGAGGTCGTGCAGGTCGGCCACGACCACCTCGGCACCGGCCTCGGCCAGCGCGCGGGAGCGGTCGTCCTCGCCGTGCACCATCGCCCGGACGCGGTGGCCGCCGTCGAGCAGCAGCTTGAGCGCGCCGCCCCCGGTCTTGCCGGTCGCGCCGGTCACCAGGAACAGCCTGTCGTCGTGGGACACTGCAACACCTTTCGAAATGCCGGAGCTCATCGGGACAGACCGCGGACGAAGTGCGCGACCGCGGAGCCGATCAGGTCCGGGCTGTCCTCTTGCACGAAGTGGATGCCGGGCACCGTGACCTCGGTCTGGTTGGGCCAGGTCCGGCAGAACTCCCGCTGGCGGGAGCTCAGGATCGCGCCGGGTTCGGCGTTCACGAACAGCTTGGGCACGTCCGAGGTCGCCAGCCACCGGCCGTACTCCTCGACGATCGCCACCACGTCGGCCGGTTCGCCCTCGATGGGCAGCTGACGGGGCCAGCTCAGCGTGGGCCGGCGGCTCTCCCCCGGCGTGCGGTAAGGCGCGCGGTAGACCGCCATCTCCTCGGCGCTCAGGTCGCGCAGGACCGCGCCCGGCAGCACCTGCTCGACGAACGCGTTGCCGTCGAGGATCATCGCTTCCCCCTGGGGGGAACGGAAACCCTGGAACGTGGCGCGGAACGACTCCCGCCGGTCGGCCCACGTCATCGGGGCCACGATCGACTCCATGTACGCGAGACCGGCGACGCGGTCCTGGTGCCGGCACGCCCAGTCGAAGCCCAGGGCCGAACCCCAGTCGTGCAGCACGAACACGACGTCGTCGCCGAGGTCGAGGTGCTCCCACAGCGCGAACAGGTACTCGCGTTGCTCGAAGTAGGAGTAGCGGTCCGGGCCTGACGGCTCAAGCGGGCCGGAGTCGCCCATGCCGACGAGGTCGCACGCGATCAGCCGGCCCTGGCCTTCCAGGTGCGGCATCACGTTGCGCCACAGGTACGACGAGGTCGGGTTCCCGTGCTGGAACACGATGGCCGGGCCCTCGCCCTCGTCGAGGTACGCCATGCGCACCCCGTTGATGTCGGCGAACTTCTTCTCGGCGTACGGCCGGGTGTTCACTCTCGCCCTCCCTCGAAGGACTGCGTTTCGCCGGCGAACTCGACGGCGAGGTCGCTGAAGTCGACGATGATGGACGGTTTCGACGCGGGCTTGCCGTCCACGACGGGGAGCACGTAGCGGTGTGTAGGGAACACCAGGCCGGAAACCGGTTGGTGCGCCTCGGTGTGGTGCGTCGCGGGCAAGTTGCCCAGCACGTAGGGCGCGTAGTCGACGCGGCGCTGCAGGCCGTGCTCGTCGTAGTAAAACGTCTGCTGCGTGCTGTGGGTGGCGAGGTACGAGGGGAACGTGACGTGCAGCCGTCGCCAGTGGTGGCCCTCGGCGTGCCACGGCTCGAGCTCCTCGGTCAGCACGCCGGGCAGGGTCAGCAGGTACGGGTTGGCGAGGTAGTTCCACATGCCGTACCCCGCGAAATACAGGGCGTGCAACGCGTCCCACTTCATCCCGCGCGCCCGCGGCGGGAAGGACTCGCGCGGCGCGCGGCGTTCTTGGAGCACGACGCCGTCGGCGTCTTCGATCGTGACGCGCTCCGGCGTGTACACCCCGTGCAGCCCGCGGCCGGTGAAGTCGGTGAACACCGTGCGCTGCCGGTGCACGTCGACGGCCAGGCTGATCCCGGCGAACGTCTTCTCCTGACCCAGGCCCGTCCACGTGGGACCGACCATGTGCAGGTGCGCCCGGATCTTCCGGGCTCTGCCCCATCGCTCGCGGCCGCCGAGCGCTTCCAGCACCAGATCCAGCAACCCGGTGTCCTGACCCTCGTTCACCGATCCAGCCCTTCCGCCGGTCTAACGAGCAGACTCAGACGGCGGCCCTGTCGTCTACCAGGTTGCCCTTCATCAGCCACACGGGACCCTCGGCGTAGGTGCTCGCCTCGGCGAAGAACGCGCCGAAGTACGGGCCCTGGGCGTGGGCGGTGAACGCGTCGACGTCGGCGTAGACCTCGTTGAGGTAGAAGACGTCCGGGTTCTCCTCGTCCGCGATGACCTCGAACCGGATCGAGCCGGGCTCGTTGGCCAGGGAGTCGACGCCGGTCTTGCGGGCCACGCGCACGAAGTCGTCGCGGTGGTCCGGCTGCACGGTGAAGGAAACGAGGAACTGGTACATCGCTGGTTCTCCTGGGAATCCGACAAGCACTGACAGAGGCTGAACAACAGAGGCAACTGCAGTTCAGTCAATGAACTGCGGCCGACTGTAGCACAACTCCAGTTCAGTGAGTGAACCAGCGGAGTAGACTGCTCGTATGTCCCTTCCCAGCACCTACGCGGACCGCAACTGCTCCCTGGCGCGAGCCCTGGAGATCGTCGGCGAGCGGTGGACCTTGCTCATCGTGCGTGACGCGTTCTACGGCGTACGCCGCTTCGGGGACTTCGCCACCCAGCTCCGCATCCCCCGTGCCGTGCTGACGGCCCGGCTGAAGCTCCTCGTCCGCGAGGGCGTGCTCACGCGCGACGACAGCGCGGGCACCGTCGAGTACGTGCTCACCGACAAGGGTGTCGCGCTCTGGCCGATCGTCCGCTCGCTCATCAGCTGGGGCGACGACTTCTACTCGCCGGCCGGGGTGAAGCGCGCGCTGCGCCACGACGCCGACGGCGCACTGCTCGACCACGAGGGCCGGTGCGAGAAGTGCGGCGAGCTCGTCGCGGCCGGCGACACCCGCATCGAGCCCGGACCCGGCTTCAAGCCGACCGACGCCGAGCTCGACCCGGTGTCCACCGCGCTCAACGTCCCACGGCGGCTCCTCGAGCCGATCTCGGCATCGCGCGGCTGACTATCAGTTGAGGGGCTGACTACCAGTTGAGGGGCACGGCCAGGAACGGCTTGTCCTCCGGCGCCACCTTGCGCGCCTCCAGCACCTGCTTCGCGGGCGCACCGGCGGGGATCCGCAGCGGCGGTTCGGGCTGCTCGATCGTGTCGGCGACCGTCGCGGCCACCGCCTCCGGCGTCACGACCTCACCGCGCAGGACCGGGAGTTCCTGGTACAGCGCCGAATAGGGGTCGTTGTCCTTCAGGTGCACCTTGGCGCGTTCGCCGCCGCCCGAGGAGACCGCGCCGGGCTGCACGAGGCTCACCTGGATGCCGAAGTGACCGGTCTCGATGGCGAGCGTCTCGGCGAGCGCCTCCAGCGCCCACTTGGTCGCGCCGTACGGGCCGATCATCGGTAGCACCATCCGGCCCTGGATGCTGGAGACGAACACCAGGCGCCCCGATCCCCGCTCGCGCATGGCCGGCAGCACGCCCTGCACCACCCTCAACGCGCCGAGGGTGTTGAGTTCGAACAGCCGCGCGACCTCGTCGAGCGGCACGCTTTCCAGTGGTGCGCGAACACTTTCCCCGGCGTTGCTGACCACGACGTCGATCTCGCCGGCCTCGCGGATGGCCGCGTCGACGCTTTCCTGATCGGTCACGTCGAGGCGCAGGCGCTGGTCGACAGGCAGGTCGGCGAGCGTCTCCGGACGGCGGGCGGTGGCGATCACGCGGTGCCCGCGCCCGGCCAGCTCGATCGCGATGGCGCGGCCGATGCCCTTGGACGCGCCGGTGATGAGGACGGATGACATCGTGGTTCTCCTTGTCGGATAAGAGGTTCTGGCCTGGTCGAGCCACAGTGGACACCGGCCGAGGTTGCGCTTCGGCGCAAGCACCGTCAGCCCGAAGGTGTGCCCCGTTCGATCAGCATCACGTGGTTCCCGTCCGGATCGGTCAGCCGGACGCGACCGTCGTCGTCCGGCAGCGCCCGTCCGCCGGCCGCGAGCGCTTGGGCCAGCGCGGCCGGGAGATCGTCGACCAGCACGGCGAACGCGGGCTGTGCCGGACGCTTCGGATCCGCCGGGCCGCACAGGGAAAGCGCGACGTGGCCGGAGGACATCCCGGCCCACCGGTCGCCGTCGACCCCGCGCTCGACGCAGCCGAGCGCGGCGTAGAAGGCCCTCGAAGTGCCCACATCGGACACCGGCAGGACGCAGAACCTCATCGAGTTCACACCGTCTCCTCGGCTCAGCTCGCCCGGGCGAGCGGCAGGGCGTGCATATCTCCGTCGTGGAACACCAGCGGCCGCCGGTCGAAGGTCTCGACGGCTTCGACGCGGCCGACGGCGATCTCGTGGTCACCACCCGCGTACACGCCGTCCATCGAGCAACTCAGCGCCGCCGCGATCCCGTCGAGCTCGGGCAGCCCGTCGCGCCAATGCCAGGCCAGGCCACCGAACTTGTCCCCGCCGGAGCGCGCGAACACCCTGGCGACGTCGTACTGGTCGGCGGCCAGCATCTGCACCAGGAACCGGCCGGCGGAACGGATGTGCGGCCACGTCGTGGACGACAGCCCGGCGCAGAACAACACCAGCGGCGGGTCGAGCGACAGCGACGTGAACGAGTTCACCGCGAGGCCGACGGGAGCGCCGTCCGGCCCGGCGCTCGTCACCACGGCGACGCCGGTCGGCCACGCCCCGCAGGTCCGGCGCAGCTCGTCCGCGCCGACGACGCCGCTAGCCACGGCTCACCCCCGCGGCCGCCGTCGACAGTCCGGCCAGCTCCGGCTTGACGTCACTGGCGAACGTCTCGATGCCGCGCACCGTCTCCTCGTGCTCCAGGAACCCGGCCTGGCCCATGAGCAGCAGGTGACCGAAGCCGCCGACGCGCTCGTAGAACCGCTCGATCTGGCCGCGGACAGTGTCGGCGCTGCCGGCGAACACGATGCCGCCGTCGATCATGTCCTGCAGGGTCATGGTGTTGAAGTCGTAGGCCGAGCGTTCGCCGGCCAGGCCCGCGGCGCGCACGAAATACGGCGTGTACCCCGGCGGCTGCACGTGGTGGAACGGCACCTTGTTGGCCCTGACGTACCACATCAGCTTTTCCGCACCGGCCATGCCTTCCTCGTCCGTCTGTCCCGTGTAGACGAGGGCGGCGTAGGCGAAGCGATCGTCACCCGGCACCGGGCGGCCGAGCTGCGCGCACTTGTCGCGGTAGGCGTCGAAGACCTTCCGGGTGCCGTCGAAGCCGGTGAGGAACGACGCGATCACGTGGCCGTTCTCCGCGATCCGGGCGGCGCTGGGCACCTATGCGGCCACGTCCTCACACCGCGGCCGCGCGACCACGATCCGCGTCTCCCAGCTCGCCGACACGGCCACCTGCGTGCTGCGCTGCGACGGCGCTCCCTACGAACGCTGGCGCGCGCTGGACCGCCACGCCATCGAGGTCGACCTCGTCATCGGCGACCACGAGCTCCAGGTCTTCCCAGTCCCACCGACTGCCACCACCATCCCGATCGGCACGGAACGAGGCCACGATGTCCACCCCCGGCTCCAGCTCGTCGAACCAGGCGGCGTCCCCTCAGGCGGCGTCAGTTCAAGCGGTGTCCACTCCGGACTGGCCGGCGGTCGCCGCCCGGCTGACCAAGGTGCTGCACCTCGCGGCGGCGCCGGTCGCCCTGACCTTCCGTTCGGCGGATCGATCCCCCGACCGCCCTGCGCCTGCTGCTGAGTCCGGCCTCCCGATGGCGCCCGCCAACGAGCACGGCCGCACCGGCGCCGTGCCCGCCGGCTGCGTCTTCTGGGTCCAGGGCGCGCACGCCCCGGTCACGACGTACGCCGCCGACCACGCCAACTGCAGCGTCGGCAGCCTCACCCACGGCTTCCGCACGCTGGACGAGGTCGCGGCCAACGACGATGTGCAAGCGCTGCTCGAGGCCGGCTGGGTCGGCCACGACGACGTGGTGACGCTGCCCGTGGTCACCGAGCGCACCGAGTCGGTCCACTACGCGCCGCTCGGCTCGATGACCGAGACCCCGGACGTCGTGCTGATCCGCACCAACGCCCGCGGCCTGATGACGGTCAAGGACGCCGTGCCGGATCTGCCGGTCGAGGGCAAGCCGCAGTGCCACATCGTCGCGATGGCCAAGCAGGGCCGGGTCGCCGCCAGTGTCGGCTGCGCGCTCAGCCGCGCCCGCACCGGAATCCGGGCCGACGAGGCGACGTGTGTGTTCCCCGGCTCACTGCTGCCCGAGCTGATCGATCGACTCGAGCTCCACGCCAGGCTCGACGCGCGCATGGCCCAGTACGCGGGCGCCGACGCCCAGCGCTTCGCCTGAGACCGAGGGCGCTCAGAACACCCGGTCCAGCCACGCGATGACCAGCTCCGCCAGAGCATCGCTGTTGTCCTCGCTCATCAGCATGTGGCCGTTGCCCGTGTGCTCCGGATCGTCGAGGAAGCGGTAGGTGACGTCGGCGCCGTGCGCGGACAGCCACTCGGCCGTCGCGCCGTCGGCTGCGCGCGGGTGGTCCGTGTCGCGGTCGCCGGTGAGCACCAGCACGGGCTTGCCGTCGAAGCGACCGGCCCCGCGCAGCTGGCTGCCGCGGACGTTCTGGCGCTGCGCCAGCAGCCCGGCGGGGATGGGGCCGAGCTGCCGGCTGTACGTCGCCACCGCGTCGGCCGGAAACCGTGTGCCGGCACCGATCATCTTGGCCCGGGCGAACGCGTCGTCCGGCCACCACAGGCCACGCTTCGGGAGCCGCCAACGCAGGGCCAGGCCTTGGATCTCGACGTCGTCTTCGGTCTCGTCCAGCACGGTCGGTTCCGGCTGGATGTCGCCGGGCGGGCCGGGCGCGAGCGCGACCAGCGCGGCGATCCGGTCCCCGTGCGTGGCCGACAGGCGGAACCCGAACGGCCCCGACATCGAGTGCACGACGAGCACCACCGGCCCGTCCTGCGCCTCGAGCAACGCCCCGAGCGCCGCGCAGACGACCTCACCCGTGACCTCGTCCGGCGGCAGCGTCGTACTGCGCCCGGTGCCAGGCCAATCCGGCACGAGCACCCGGTAGCCGTGCTCGACGAAAGTGTGGGCCCAGCCCGGGCGACCGTCCGGAGTCGACAGATAACACGCACCGGTCACGCTGCCACCGTGCACGAGGACGACACTGCGAGCCGGGGCGTGGTCCGGCCGCAGCTCGTCGTAGTACAGCGGCGCCGGCAAACCGGTGCGGTGCCTCACGCGGTGGCCTCCAGCAACGCGTTCGCGAGCTCGACCGGATGCGTGAGCATGGCCTCGTGGCTGCCGGGGCACTCGACGATCCGCGGGTCGGCCAGGCGGTGGGCGGACTGCTCGTAGGCCGTCTTCGGCACGGCCTGGTCCTGCTGCAGGAAGACGTAGCTGCTGGGGACACCCGAGGTGAAGAACCGCGTCAGCCGGACAGGTTCCGTGAGCCAGCCCAGCGGGCTCGGCACGATCCGTGCGGCGACGCTCGCGGCCAGCGTCTCGTCGGCGTCCTGCATGAACGCGCCCAGGAACATCTCCGGCGGCAGGGTGACGGAGTTGTCGCTGCTCTGCTCGGCCAGCGCGGTGACCGCGCCGACGAGCTCGTCCGGCAGGAGGTCGTTGATGCACTCGCCGTCCGACAGCACCCACGCGTCGACGAACACGGTGCGTTCCACGCGTTCGGGCTGCTGTTCCGCGACGAGCTGGATCACCGGGCCGCCGCCGCTGTGGCCGACGAGCACGAACCGGTCGAAGCCGTGCCGCTCGATCCGATCGATCAAGTCGTCGACCATGGTGGTCAGCGTGACGCCTGAGCGGTCGACGTCGCCCTCCTCCTGGCCGCGCAGAGTCGGGGCGAACACCTCGTGGCCGGCGGCACTCAGCTGTTCGGCCACGCCGTCCCACGCCCAGCCGCCCTGCCACCCGCCGTGGACGAGCACGATCTTCATGGAAACTCCTCGTTGAGTCTCTACTGTGGACAGTCTTAAGTGGTCTGCAGCGGTTCGCGCAACCCGGCGGGCAACGCGCGGGCGTGACCCACGGCGACGGCGTCGCGAGCGGTGCCGAGGTAATGGCGGCTCACGTCCTCGTCGGCGAGCAGGGCCGCCGCGGTGTCGGTGCGGGTGATGGTGCCGTTCTCCATCACCACGCCGTGGTCGGCGATGCCGAGCGCGGCGGCGGCGTTCTGCTCGGCGAGCAGGATCGTCACGCCGTCGCGCGCGAGCTGTTGCAGCACGCCGAGGATCTCGGTGACCAGCAAGGGCGCGATGCCCAGCGACGGTTCGTCGAGCAGCAGCACCTTCGGCTCCCGCACGAGTGCCCGCGCGATGGCCAGCATCTGCTGCTGCCCGCCGGACAGCAGCCCGGACTGGCGGGTGGCGAACTCGCGCAGGATCGGGAACAGGCCGTAGACGCGCTCCAGCCGCTCGGTCGCCGCTGTGCCGCGCACCCCGGTGCCGTGCAACCCGACCTGCAGGTTCTCCGCGACGGTCAGGTCACCGAACAGCTGCCGCCCGGCCGGGACGAGGCACACGCCGCGGCGCGCCACCTCGTGCGCGGCGAGCCCGGCGACCGGTTCGCCGCCCAACGTGACCTCCCCCGCGGACGGCCGGTGCAGCCCGGCGAGGCACTTGAGCAGCGTGGTCTTGCCCGCGCCGTTGGCGCCGATCATCGCGACCATCGTGCCGTCGGGGACCTCGCAGGAGACCTCGTGCAGCACGCGGGTGGAGCCGTAGCGGGCGTCGAGGCCGCGGACGGTGAGATTCATGGCTTCACTCCCAGGTAGGCCTCGATCACGGCCGGGTCGGCCTGCACGCGCTGCGGCACGTCGTCGGCGATCACGCGGCCGGCGTCGAGGACGGTGACGTGGTCGCTCACGGTCATCACGAGCTCGATGTTGTGCTCGATCACCACCAGCGAGATGCCGCCCGCGCACACCGCGCGCAGCGCCGCCGCGAGCTCACCGGTCTCCGTGTCGTCGAGCCCTGCCGCCGGTTCGTCCAGCAGCAGCAACGTCGGCCCGCCCGCGAGTCCCCGCGCGACCTCGACCAGCCGCTGGGCACCGGCGGGCAGCTCGCCCGCGAGGGAGTCGGCGTACGCGCCGAGCTCCAGGAACTCCAGCAGCTCGTCGGCGCGGCGGCCGAGGGCGCGTTCCTCGCGGCGGGTGCCCGGCAGGCGCAAGCCGTCGGAGAGGAACCGTGCGCGGGTGAAGCGGTAGCCGCCGAGCATCACGTTCTCGCGCACGGTCAGCGTGCCGACCAGCCGAGCCGACTGGAAGGTGCGCGCGAGGCCGAGCGTGGGCAGCCGGTGCGGGCGGACGCCGGTGATGTCCTGTCCGGCGAACTCGACGCGGCCGGCGTCGGGCGCGGTGAACCCGGTCATGAGGTCGAGCAGCGTGGTCTTGCCGGCGCCGTTGGGGCCGATGATCGCGCGCACGGTGCCGGGGGCGACGGTGAAGCTCACGTCGTCGACCGCGGTCACGCCGCCGAAGCGGCGGGTCAGGCCGTGCACGGCCAGCAGCGGGGTCTCGGTGGTCATCGCTGCACCGCTTTCTTGATCGCGCCCCAGATCCCGCGCGGCAGGTAGGTGATCACGACGATGAGCACGACCCCGGCCACGAACGGCGACCAGGACGCGAAACTCTGCCCCACCTCCGGCAGCCCCTGGATCACGAGCGCGCCCAGCAGCGGCCCGACGATCGTGCGCGCGCCGCCGAGCGCGAGCATGATCACGATGCTCAGCGCCACCGTCACGCCGACCACTTCCGGCGAGATGAACCGCAGGTAGAACGCGTAGAGGCTTCCGCCGAGCGAGGCGTAGACGGCGGAGACCACGAACGCGCTGGTCTTGTAGCGGGCCGCGTTGATGCCGAGCATCGTCGCGGCCGCCGGGTCGGCGGCGATGGCCGAGAGCGCCCGCCCGGTCTGGGAACGCTGCAGGTTGCCGACGAACCACGCGCCGAGCCCGCACACCACGAGCAGCAGGTAGTAGTTGGCCTGGTCGCTGAAGACGTCGAACGTGCCCAGGCGCAGGCTCGGCACGCCGACCAGGCCCGAGGGCCCGCCCGTGAACCCGGTGAGCCCGGACGCGAGCGACTCGGTGATCACGGCCAGCCCCAGCGTCGCCAGCGCGAGGTAGTAGCCGCGCAGCCGCAGGAACACGGTGCCCAGCCCGGCCGCGACCGCAGCGGAGACCACGGCCATCACGATCATCGCCACCAGCGTCGGCCAGTGCCAGCGCAGCGTGAGCAGGCCCGCGCCGTAGCCGCCGATCGCCATGAACAGCGTCTGTCCCAACGAGACCTGGCCCGCGTAACCCATGAGCAGGTTGAGCCCGAGCACGATCAGGAAGAAGATCCCGGCGATCACGAGCAGGCCCAGCCAGCCCGGGACCAGCAGCGGCAGCACGAGGGCGACGACCACCGCCACGGCCGCGATGACCAGCCGCTGCGGTGACCGAGCGCGGCCGGCCTGCGGGTGGGCCGCGGTGGTGGGAGTTGTCTGTTCCTGCGTGGTCATCGGCGCACCTCGCTCGTCTTGCCCAGCAGCCCGGTCGGTCGCACGAGCAGGAGCACGATGAGCACGGCCATCGCGATCACCTGCGCGAGGTCACCGCTGGTGTAGCGGCTGAAAAGTCCTTGCAGCAGACCGAGAACGAGGCCGCCGACGACGGCACCGGCCGTGCTGCCGAGGCCGCCCGCGACCGCCGCGATGAACCCGGCGACCGCGTACGGCGTCACGGTGGAGAACTGCAGGAACGTCGCCGGGATGACCGTGGTGCCGGCCAGCGCCGCCATCGCGCCGGCGAGGCTGAACGCGATCAGCCGGATGCGCCCGACGTTGATCCCTTGCAACGCGGCGGCTTCCGGGTTGCTCGCCGTGGCGCGCATCGTCAGCCCGAGGCTCGTGCGCTGCACCAGGAACCACAGGGCGGCCACCGTCACCACGAGCGCGCCGATGATCCACAGGTACTGCGACACGATGCGGACGCCGCCGATCGTGATCGCGGTGTCGCCGCTGAAGGGCTGCATCGTGTACGGCAGGTTGCCCCACACGAGCAGCAGCAGCCCGCCGATGGCCTGCAACAGCCCGACCGTCACCAGCAGCATCCGGTCCGGCGTCGCGCGGGCCGCGGCCGGTGCCATCACCAGCCGTTCCACCACCGCCATGAGCAACGCGAACAGAGGCACCACAATCACGACGGTGACCAGCGGTGGCACACCGAGCCACTGCTGGATCGACACGGCCAGCAACGCCGCGAGCACCACGAACCCGCCCTGGGCGAGGTTGATGATGCGGCTGATCGAATAGACGAGCGAGACGCCGAGCGCGATCAGCGCGTACACGCCCCCGTCGGCGAGGCCGCCGACGATGACCTGGATCAGTCCGGACATGGCCGTGCTCATCTCCCCACGAAGGTCAGCCGGCCACCGGTCGCGCGCACGATGCCGACGTCGTCGGCGCCGATCCCGCGGTGGTTGTCCGGGGCGAACGAATAAGTGCCGATGACACCTGAGACCCCGCGCAGGCTCTCCAGTGCGTCACGGGTTGCGGCGACGTTGCCGTGCGCCTTCTCCAGCGCCTGCGCGACGAGCAGCACCCCGTCGTAGGCGACGCCGGGGCCGAAGTCGGGGTCGGCGCCGTAGCGGGCGCGGAACTCGTCGTGGTAGCCGCGTTCCAGCTGCTGCACCTGGGTGCTCGGGTTCTGCTGCTGCCACCAGAAGTCGCGCGTGGCCGGGATGAGCAACGTGTCCGGCGTGTAGTCGGCGATGCGGCGCAGGAACGCGTAGGTCAGGTTGCCGTCGGTGGTCGCGACCGGGAGCTTGAGTCCCATTTGGTCGATGCCCTTGAACGCGACACCCGCGGCCGCGCCGCTGCTCCACACCACCAGCGCCTGCGGCTGGCCCGAGGTGGTGGCCTGCAGCTGCGAGGTCACCGACACCGCGGTGGGGCTGTAGCTGGCCTGTCCCACCACGGAAACGCCCGTGTGCGCGGCGGCCGACTGGATCGCGTGCGCGCCGTCGAGACCGCTCGCGTCGGTGGTGTAGATGAGCCCGACGCGCGTGATGCCCTGGCTCTTCCAGTACGCCAGCAGCCGCTCGGCGAGCGTGTCGGTCGGCGCGCTGGCCGACCACTGGTACGAGCCCGGTTTCGGCTTCACACCGGGGGAAAGGCAGTAGTCGATCAGCTGCGCGCTGGACGCCAGCGGGATCACGGCCTGGCACGGACCCGACAGCGACGGTCCGACAAGCGCGTCGATGCTGCCGAGCATCTTGCGCGTCTGCAGCACGGCCTGCGCGGGATTGCTCTGGTCGTCGGCGGTGCGCAGCCGCAGGGGCTTGCCGTTGACACCGCCGCGCGCGTTGATCTGGTCCACCGCCAGCTGTGCGCCCTGCAGCTCGCCGACGCCGAGCTGGCTGCCGGTGCCGGTCTGGCTGGTGATGAGGCCCAGGGTGTAGACGGAGTCGTCTGAAGCGGCTGAAGCGGAGCAGCCGGCCGTGGCGAGTGCGAGAGCCGCGAACACGAAGCCGAAGCGGCGCCGTGGTGGGGACGGTCTCGGCGGCGGGGAGAACTGAACAGCAACGGTCATGGTTCACCAGTCTTCTGCGATGAAGAAGTGCGCTCTGTCTAACAGAGGTTGAGAACCGGGTCAAGGCACAGGTTCGCCGTGCGTTCCCAGCGTTTCGAAACGGTTGCGGACCGCGTTTTCCGCTGCCCGCAAAGGTGAGTCGTTCTCGAGTTCTTGCCTGCCGGGCAGGCGTTCCCGGCGCGGACCGCCTGCGGCGCGGTGATCACCGCGCCCCGCCGGCTTCGCCGCTTGCCGTACGATTCTGCTATGAAGAAGCCCGCTCTCGACCCCGCCGGCGCGCACTCGCCCGCACCGCAGTACCCGATCGACTCGGTCGACAAGGCGCTTCGGATCCTCCTGCTGCTGGGGGATCGCCCCGAGCTGCGGATGACGGACGTCGCCGAGTACCTGGGTGTCGCCTCTTCCACCGCGCACCGCCTGCTGGCGATGCTGCAGTACCGCGGTTTCATCCGGCAGGACGCGCGAACGAAGACCTACCGGCCGGGCACCTCGCTCACGGCCGTCGCCTTCGCGATCCTGCAGCGGTTCGACGTGCGCGAGACGCTGCGCCCGTTCCTCGAGAAGCTCAACAACGAGTTCGCCGAGACCGTGCACCTCGCGATCCTCGACGGCACCACGGTGCGGTTCATCGAGGCCATCGAAAGCCCGCGCGCGGTCCGGGTCGCCTCGCGGCTGGGCCAGGCGATGCCCGCCAACTGCACCTCGACCGGCAAGGCGCTGCTCGCCGAGCTGTCCACCGAGGACCTGCACCGGATGTACCCGGACGAGCAGCTGGAGACGCTCACGCCCAACTCGATCGGCACGCGCAGCGAGCTGGAGCTGGAGATCGAGAGTGTGCGCAGGCGCGGCTACTCGACCAGCAGCGAGGAGAGCGAAGAGGGCGTGGCGTCGGTCGCCGTCGCCTTCCCCGCCGGGAACCTCCCCGCGCGGCTCGCGCTGAACGTCTCGCTGCCGGTCGGGCGGCTGTCGCGCGCCGAGGTCCGGCAGATCGGCGAACGTCTCAAGGAGACGGTCGCCGAAGCCACGCCGCTGTTGCACTAACAGCTGGTGCACTGGCCGAGCCGGGCGAGCTCGTGGCGCCAGGCCACGCCCTCGTTGAAGGCGGGCCCCAGGTCGGGCAGCTCCGCCAGGTCCTCGGGCGGCAGGTCGGCAAGCCGGCCGCCGGCACTCACCACGTCCAGCGCCATCCGCGCGAGCGTGTCCACGGACAGCGCGCGCAGCACTGCTTCCTGCACCGAACCGCCGCTGCTCGTGAGGCCGTGCCCACGCAGCAGAACAACCGGCCGGCCGGCCATCGCGGCCACCATTTCCTTGGCCAGCGTGCGGTTGCGGACCAGGACCCCACGCGGGTACACGGGCACGCCGCCGGCCGCGAGCTTGGCGCCGGGGATGTCGTAGGCGCCCACGATGGGCCGGATCGACAGCCCCGCCAGGTCCGCCGCGACGACCGACGGCGGGTGCGCGTGCACCACGGCCTTGACCTCGGGATCGGTGCGCAGCACCTCGGTGTGCAGGGGCAGCTCGTTGGGGACCGACCAGCCGTCGAGCTCCCCGGACGCCGCAGCCGCGCCGTCGAGGTCGACCAGCCGGATGTCCTCGGGCGTGGTCCACGCCAGGCCCCGCTCCTGCTGCCCGCGGCAGCGGACGAGGATGCGTTCGTCGTCGATGCGCAGGGAAACGTGGCCGAGGAACCCTTCCGCCAGTCCCCGGGCGGCGAGCACGCGGCAGGCGTCGGAGACGAGCTGCCGTTCCTGCTTCAACTCGGTCATGCCGCGCTCACCGGGGCGATCAGCTTGTCCAGCACGGAAAGTCCTTCCTCGTAGGGGGTTCCGGCGGTGATGAGCCGGCGCGCGGCGACGAGCAGCTTCGGCCAGTTCACCGTGACGGCCGCGGAAAGCCGGCCGGTTTCGTCGCGGTAGAGCGCGGCGAACCGCGGTGGGTCGGTGGTGGGATCTCCGGCCAGCTCGAAGCCGGTCGCCCGGTTCGGCCGTCCCGCGATCTGGATCTTCCAGTCGTACTGGTCGCTCCACGCGTACTCGGTCGGCCGGTACTGCACCGGATCCTCCGGGTGGACGACGTTGTGCGCCACGCACGCCGCCTGCTCGACCGCGTTGGTCCAGTGCTCGACGCGCACGTGCTCGCCGTGGCCCGCGTGGAACCAGCGGGCGACGTCGCCGACGCCGAAGATCTCCGGGTGCCCGGTGGCGCGGCAGAACTCGTCGCACACGAGGCCGTTGTCCAGCTCCAGCCCCGAATCGGCGAGCCATTCGACCGCCGGCACCGCGCCGATCCCGACGACCACGGTGCCCGCGGGCAGCACCGTCCCGTCGGTGAGCGTGATCTCCAGTGCGCCCACCCGCCCGGACACCGCCCGGACGCCGGTGCCGAAGCGCGTCTCGACGCCGTGGCGCCGGTGCACGTCGCCGACCAGTCGGCCCACCTCGTCGCCGAGCACGCGCGCGATCGGCGCCGGCAGCGGGTCGACGACGGTGACCTCGCGGCCGGCGGCGTGGGCGGTGGCCGCGACCTCGGCGCCGATGAACCCGCCGCCGACGACCACGAGCGGCCCCGGCTCGGCGAGCACGGCCCGCAAGCCCGTGCCGTCGGTGAGGGTCCGGAGCACGTGCACCCCGGATTCGGCGGCCCACGGCGACGGCCGCGCGGTGGCACCGGTGGCGATCACGAGGGTGTCGTAGCCGAGGTCGGTCCCGTCCGCCAGATTGACCGTACGCGCGACCGGGTCGACGCCCGTCGCCGCGACGCCGAGCCGCAGCTCGATGCCGTCGGCGGCGGCTTCCTCCTCCGTGAGCAGCGCCAGCCGGTCGTGCTCCCACGCGCCGGCGAGGAACTGCTTGGACAGCGGCGGTTTGTCGTAGGGCAGATGGGGTTCGGCTCCGACGAGGACGATCCGGCCGTCGTGGCCCTGCGCCCGCAGCGCCTGCGCCGTGCGGACACCGCCCACCGACGCGCCGACGATCACGACCGTGCTCATCCGTCGACCACCCCCAGTGCCTTGACCGGGCAACTGCGCGCGGCCGCTTCGACGCGGGCGCGGTCGGCCTCGGGGATGGTTTCGGTCAGCAGGACGACTTTGCCGTCGTCGTCGATGTCGTAGACGTCTTCGGCGGTGGTGAGGCAGTTGCCGTACCCCTGGCAGAGGTCGGTGTCGGCGGTGAGCTTGGCCATCGGTCTTTCCGTTTCGGGTTCAGGATCGCTTGCGGGGCGCGGAAACACCGATGCCGCCGTCGGGATGGACGGCCTGACCGGTGATGCCGCGGGCGCGGTCGGAGGCGAGGAACACGTAGCTCCACGCGTGGTCCTCGCCGCTGAGCGCCACGTGCAGGGGCACGCGCGCGGCGAGCTCCTCGGCCCGCCGCGGCGCGTCGCCGAGGCTGCGCTCGGCGGTGCCGAGGCTGGGCAGGCCGCGCAGGTCGGTGCCCAGCGTCCCGCCGGGCGCGACGCCGTTCACGCGGATCTCCGGCGCGAGGTCGTGCGCGAGCGCGGTGACGAGCCCACGCACGGCGAACTTCGACGACAGGTACAGCACGCCGCCGCGTCCCGGGTAGTACGACGACGTCGACTCGGTCAGCAGCACCACGCCGTGACCCGAGCGCTTCAGCTCGGGCAGCGCGGCCTTCACCGAATGCAGGTGGCTCTTGACGTTGGTGCGGAACATCTCGTCGAACGCGTCGTCGAGCACGTCGGCGTCGAGATCTTCGATGCTGCGGTAGAAGTCGAAGACACCGACGCAGTTGACGAGCACGTCGAGGCCGCCGAACGCAGCGACGGCGGCGGCCACCGCGGTGTCGTTGGCCGCTCGCGTGGTCGCGTCGCCGACCGTGACCGGCACGTCCGGGACCTCGGCCTCCAGCGCGGCCGCCTTGCCCGCGTCGCGTTCGAGCACGGCAACGCGGGCGCCTTCCGAGCGGAACGCGTCGACCACGGCCCGGCCGATGCCCGAACCGGCACCGACGACGAGCGCGCGGCGGCCCTGAAGCCAGCCCGTCACGAGTCCTCCCCTGCGTCGGTGGATTCGGTCGCCACGAGCGGGCCGAACGGGTGGCCGATCATGGCGGAGAACGTCTCGGTGTTCTGCCAGGTCAGCGCCTCCAGCTCCAGCGGGCACAACGACACCCACTGGCCCGACTTCGGCGACTCGATCAGCAGCCGGGCACCGTTGCGCGTGTCGACGCGCCGCACCTGGATCTCGGCGAACTCGTTGCCGAGCCGGATGACCTCGCCCGTGGTGTGGGCGACCAGTTCGTCGTGTTCCGCGGCAGCCGCGGCCGCCGCGCGGGCGTCCTCGGCCTCGCCTTCCCAGGAGAGGTTCACAGGAAGATCGCCAGGTTCTGCATGCGGATCACCGAATCGTCGACGAGGATCGTGCGCCGCGCGAGCTGCCAGCCGTCGGGCGTGCTGCGCAGCAGATCCTCGCGCCCGGCGGAGACGATCGAGCCGGACAGCACGTCGCCGCGGCTGCGGAACAGCAGTGTCGCGGACTCCACGACGAGGTGGTTGTCGTCTTCGGTCGCGAAGGTGCGCACGTTGGACAGGTGGTGGCGCAGGCGCGAAGGCGGGTCCTCGGTCCAGGCGTGCTCGGTCATGAACCGCGCGACCCGCCGCGACAGCGAGTACTTGTCCTCGTCGAAGTGCGCCATCCCCGGTGCGGTGTCGAACCCCGCGCCCAGCGCGGTGGTGACGCGCACCGGCATCAGGTAGTGGATGTCCTCGGTGAGTGTGGTCAGCCACTGCTCGTAGTCCTGCGCGTCGAGCAGCCACGCTTCGTCGACCAGCCACTGGTGGGCCTGGAGGTGGCGGGCGTCGTCGAAGCGCAGCGGCCGGCCGGTGCGCAGGATGCGGGACGCGTGCGCCCCGAGCGGCGAGCGGCTGGAGTGCGTCTCGGTGGTCATGCCTGCACCGCCTCGGCGGTCTCGGCCGGCGCGCCGACTTCCAGGGCGGTGGCCGATTTCGTCGGCTGTTCGAGGTAGTCGGCCCAGCGGTTGAGCAGCTCGCGCTGGTTGTACTCGCCGTAACCGGTGTGCGCGACGCCCGGGCCGTGGAACTGCTCCGGGGTGAGCGCGGGGACGACCTCGGTGTCGTCTTCGAGGATGCCCATGCGGCTGTTGAGCTTGAGGCGCCGCGCCATCGAGCCGGCGGCGGTGTTGGTGAGCGAGACCCAGTTCTCGACGTCGTCCTGCTCGAACATGCCGGTGGACCCGAAGCACATCAGATAAGCCTTGTAGGACAAGGCCTTGTACTCCTCGGGCGCCTCCGCGTCGACCGCGAACCAGGACAGCACCTCGGTCTCGTTCTCGCTGATCGGCTGCCACTGGCGGACGGAGATGAACGGCAGCACGTCGTCGGAATCCGCGACGCGCGGCCAGTTGTGGACGAACGACAGGTTCGGGAACACCGAAGCGGCAGAGATCATGAAGCCGTCCTCGCCGATCACCTGCTGCTGGGCCTGCGAGAAGGTGGCCTTCATCTTCTCGACCATCTCCTGCGGGTAGCCGACGTAGCGCGTGCGCTCGTCGAACCCGCCCGGCGGCAGCTTGTAGGTGGTGCCGCCGCCGTTGCCGGCCCAGTAGGTGGCGCCGTCCTTGCGCTTCTCCGCCTTCGGCTCGCGGAACAGGCCGATCTCCACGACGGACGTGTGCGTCTGCGGCGTGTGGTACATGTCGCCGGCGAAGTTCTCGGCGCCGATCTTCCAGTTGGCCTTCACGCGCCAGCGCTGCGGGCCGCGCAGCTCGATGCCGCTGGAGCTCTGCTTGGTGTAGAAGTCCAGGTAGAAGCGGAAATCGCCGAGGAAGTCCACCAGCGGCGGGGCTTCGGGGTCCAGCGAGACGAAGATCAGCCCGTTGTAGGTGTCGAGGTTCGGCGCCGGCAGCAGCCGCTGGCCCTTGCGCTTGAACCCGGCCTCGCCGCCGTAGGCCTCCTGGTGGAACGGCAGACCGACGATCCGGCCGTCGTTGCGGTAGGACCAGCCGTGGTAGGGGCACCGGAAGTGCGAGGCGTTGCCCATCTCCGCACGGCAGACCTGCATCCCGCGGTGCAGACACATGTTGAAGTGGGCCCGGATCTCGCCCTTCTCGTCGCGCGTGACGATGAACGAGTCGTCCAGCACGCGGCGCACCACGTAGTCGCCGGGCTTGGCGATCTCCGACTCGTGGGCCACGAACAGCCACGCCCGGCCGAAGACTCGCTCCCGCTCCAGCTCGAAGATCTCCCGGTCGTTGTAGATGTGCGCCGGGATCATCCCGCGCCGCACGTCGGACAAGGTGCCGGACTGATCCGTCATCGTCGACTCTCCTCAAACCAAAACTCTGTACAGCAGAACTAATCTCTGAACAGTAGAGCAGAAGCAGAGATCGGGAGTCAATCGCCGGGGTAGGCCTCGAGGTGCGAGCCAGGACACGCCGAAGAGCGCCGCCGAAGACAGCTCGGCGGCGCTCGCGGTGAGGCTGGTCGGCTACTCGGGCTTGCGGTACCGGCGCGCGAAGAAGGCCAGGACGTCTTCCACGAACCGCTGCGCGTGCTCGATGTTGGGCAGGTGGCCGCATTCGGCGTACACACGCAGCTCGGCGTCCGGGAGGCGCGCGGAGATCTCGTCCGCGTACCCGCGCTCGCGCAGGGGGTCCTCGGCGCCTGCGATCACCAGCGTCGGCACGCGGACGCGTTCGTAGGCGATCGGGTCCTTCTTGCCGAAGTTCTCGCCGCCGTGGTCCGGCGTCAGCGGCTTCGGCGGCCGCAGCCGCGCGGACGCGGCGCACTCCCACGCACCGGGTTCGAGGCTCATCCGGTGGCGCCGGCGCACGTACTCGGGATCGTCGGCCCAGCGGCTGGAGTACATCGCCGTGCGCAGGATCTTCGCCATCCCGGCTTCGGTGAGGTCGTACTCCTGGATGGCGGCGCGGGCCTCGTTGAACGGGATGAACCCGCCGCCGCTCGCCAGTACCGCCGCGGCGGCCGGGAGCAGCGGGGTCTCGGTCGCGAGGTCTTCGGCCAGGTAGGTGCCGCCCATCGAGTTCCCGACGAAGGCCGCGGACTCGATGCCCAGTGCCCGGACGGTGGCGGCGATGTGCCGCACCCGCCGGCCTTTGGGGTCGGCGAAGTCGATCACCTTGTCGGTTTTGCCGTAACCCAGCCAGTCGGGCGCGTACACGTGGTACCCGGCGTCGGCCAGGCCCGGGATGGTCTCCGTCCACGAGCCTTCGGCCGACGACCCGTACTCCCCCGAGTGCAGCAGGACCACGGGCGGCCCGTCGACCGGTCCCGCCTCGAGGTAGTGGGTACGCATGCCGTCGACGGTGACGAATCGGCTCGAGAGCTCGGCCACGGGTCCTCCTCTTCGGTGGGTCCCCGACGATCGTGGTTCGGCACTGTGCTCGTCAGCGACCTGGCTTCCGTCCGGGTGTAACCCGAGGCACACGTCCCCTTCTCGACCTGGGGTTCCCGACCTGGGTGCAGCCGCGACCCGACCCAGGTCACTGCGGTTTCGATCAAGCCGGTGAACCCTGGGCCGGCCGTGCTGAAATCCGCGCCCGTACGCGAGGGCGCTCTGAGGAGAAGCCCATGTCGACGACACACACCCGGCGCTATGTCCTCGCCGCCCGGCCCGCCACCACGACCGGGCCGCTCGAAGACGGGGTGCTGCGCTACGAGGACCACGTGCCCGTGCCCGCGTTGCGAGACGGCCAGGTGTCGGTGAAGGTCGGGTGGCTGTCGCTGGACGTCGCCACCCGCGGCTGGATGAACGACGTGCGCAACTACCTGCCACCCGCGCCCCTGGGCGAGGCGATGCGCGCGCTCGGCTCCGGCGTAGTCACCGAGTCGCGGTACCCGGGCCTGGTAATCGGCGACCGCGTGTCCGGACTCCTGGGCTGGCAAGAGGACGCCGTGGTCGACGGCTCGACCCTGCGAAAGGTGCCCGACGGCGTGCCGCTGCAGGCCGCGCTGCACGTGCTCGGCATCTCCGGCCAGACGGCCTGGCTCGGCCTGCACGACATCGGGCAGCCTCGCGCCGGTGAAACGGTGGTCGTCACCGCCGCGGCCGGCGCCGTCGGCTCCATCGCCGTGCAGCTCGCCGTGGCCGCCGGCGCCCGCGTGATCGGCGTCGCAGGCACGCCGGAAAAGTGCGATCTCGTGCGCGAACTGGGCGCCCTCGACTGCGTGAACTACCGCACGCAGGACGTCGAGGCCGCGATCACCGAACTCGCCCCCGACCGCGTGGACGTGGTGTTCGACAACGTCGGCGGCGCGATCCTCGACGCCCTGCTGCCCCACCTCGCGGTGAACGCCCGCGTCGTCCTGTGCGGCGCGGTGTCCCGCTACGACAAGGGCGGCCCCGTCCCGCTGCGGAACTGGTTCCACCTGCTGCCGAACCGCGTGCGCATGGAGGGCTTCATCTACATGGACCACGCCGCCCGCTTCGACGAAGTCGAGGCCGACCTCCTGCCCCGCGTCCGCGCCGGCGAGCTGCACTGCCAGGAACACGTGATCGACGGCCTGAAGTCCGCACCCGACGGCATTCAGGTCCTGCTGAATGGCAGCAACAACGGCAAGGTCCTCGTACGACTGGGCGACTGACCCATCCCCTCAGGTCGCCCGGGGTCAGTGGCCCGAGGTCTTCGAGCCGCCCGGCCTATTCGCCCGAGGTCTTCGACGTGTCCAACCCCGCGGCCACACCCTCGAGGACCTCGGGCCGCACGATCAACAGCCCGCCTTTCGGCAGCCGGCGCAACACGCCGCGCTCGCGCAGGGACCGCAGCGAGCGCGCCACCACCTCGCGGACCGAGCCGACCGACTGGGCGAGCTCGTGCTGGTCGGCCATCACCACGAGGCCCTCCGGCTGCCGTACGGCCAGCTCCAGCAGGTGCCGGCTCACGCGTTGGTCGATGGTGCCGAAGACGTTGGCGCCCAGGGTGTCGATGACTTCGTAGCAGACGCGCGCCATCTGGCGGGCCAGCGACCACGCGACGCGCGCGTCGGTCTGGCCGAAGCGGCGCAGGGTCTCGGGGTTGAGGAACGTGATGCGGCATTCGGTGATGGCGTAGCCCAGCCACGGCGAGCCGTTGGCGATCGCCGAGGTGAGGCCGAGGATCTGGCCCGCGCCGGCGTAGCGCACGGTGGCCGTGCGGCCGTCGGGTCCACTGAGGACCACGCGGGTGAGTCCCGAGTGGATCAACGCGAGCGTGGGGCGGTTGTTCTCGCCGATGACGTTGCCGGCCGGGACGGTGACGACGAAGGCCTCCGCGAGCATCGCGTCGCGGACGTCCGCCGGCAGCTCGGCGAGGTGGCTGTGGCGCCACGCCTCCAGCGACCCGCCCAGTGCCCCGCCGCTGTGCACCGCGTACATCCCGGTACCTCCTGGCCGGCCGGTCGGCTTCGAACCCACTCGACTTTACCTGCCGCCGCGACCACGGCAAACGCGGTCGCCGGCCCGCCTTGACAGCTAAGTTACGAAAGGTAAGCTACGTTTCGTAACTTAGCCGGTTCGATCCGGCGATCCGACAGGAAGAAGGCCATGCGGAGTCATCTCAACGGCATCGACCACTGCTGCGTGCTGGTCCGGGATTTCGACCGGGCGCGTGACACGTTCACCCTCCTGGGGTTCACCGTGTCCCCCTTCGGCCGGCACGCCACCGAAATGGGCACCGGCAACCACAACGTCCTGTTCGAACAGGACTACTTCGAGCTGCTCGGCGTGCGGGAACCCACCGAGTACAACGAGGACATCCGCGACGCGCTGAGCGTGCGCGAGGGCATCGCGGCCGTCGCCGTGCGCACGGACGACACCGCTGCGGCGGCCGCCGAATGGCAGGCGGCGGGCCTCACCACGACGGAACCCCAGACCGTGCGAAGGCCGGTCGAACTACCCGACGGCACCGAGTCGGAGGCGGTCTTCTCGATCGCACGGCTCACCGACGTCACCGGATACCTGCAGCTGTTCTCCAGCCAGATCCTGACGCCGGAGCACACGTGGATCTCCGAGCTGATGAAGCACCCCAACACGGCTTGGGGCATCGACCACATCGCGATCGTCGCCGAGGACGCCGAGACGTCCGCCGCGAATGTTGCCCGCGTGTTCGAAACCGAACCCGAAGCGCACACGACCGGGACCATCGAGGTACCGACCGGCGGCAGCCCGATCATCTACCTGAGTCCGTCGTCGTTCAAAGCGACCTACCCCGGCATCGACCGGCCGCCGACCGGCCTCACGGTGCTGGCGGTCAAGGTGTTCGACGAGAACACCGCGGCTGCGCACCTTCGCACATCCAATGTTCCTTTCACGACAACCGAACGCGGTCTGGTGGTGGCACCCGAACACGCGAACGGGATCCTGCTGGTGCTCCGCGCCGCCACGCACACCGGGGAGGACGCGTGAAGTCGTCGAACTACAAGCAGCGCACGGTCGGCGACCGCACGCTGCGTCCGGAAACGCTCATGATGGGGTTCGGATACTCACCCGCGTTGTCCGAAGGCGCACTCAAACCACCGGTTTTCCTCACCTCCACGTTCGTTTTCGAAACCGCGCAACAAGGCAAGGACCAGTTCGACCTCACGTCCGGCCGGCGCCAGGCCCACGACGGCGAGCAGGCCGGCCTCGTCTACTCCCGCTTCAACAATCCGAACTTCGAGATCCTCGAGGACCGGGTCGCCGTCTGGGACGACGCCGAACGCGGCGCCGTCTTCGCCTCGGGCATGGCGGCGATCGCCACCACGCTGCTCACGTTCTGCAAGCCCGGCGACGTCGTGCTGCACTCGCGCCCCCTCTACGGCGGCACGGAAACACTGATCCGCAACACGCTTTCCGCGTTCGGGATCGGTTCCGCGGGCTTCACCGACGGCACCGACCCGGAACACGTCGAAGCCGCCGCCCACGCGGCGATGGAGCAGGGCACCGTGAGCGTGCTCTTCGCCGAAACACCCGCCAACCCGACAGGCGGCCTGATCGACCTCAAGGTGCTGTCCGATGTCGCCGACCTGATCGGCACCCGGCAGGGCAAGCGGCCGCTGGTGATCGTCGACAACACGTTGCTGGGCCCCATGTTCCAGCAACCCCTGCGCCACGGCGCCGATCTCGCCGTCTACTCGCTGACCAAATACGCCGGCGGCCACAGCGACCTCATCGCGGGCGGCGTCACCGGCAGCGCCGAACACGTCGGCCGCATTGTGCAGACCCGCAGCGCCCTCGGCACCCAGCTCGACCCGAACACGTGCTGGATGCTGCTGCGGTCGTTGGAAACACTGCAGATCCGGGCTGAGCGAGCGGCCGCCAACGCGCGCCGCCTGGCCGAGTTCCTGCGTGACCACGACAAGATCGCCCAGGTCGACTACCTCGGTTTCCTCACCGCCGACGACCCGCGCAAAGCCGTGTTCGACCGCCAATCCACCTCGCCGGGATCCACGTTTTCCTTCTACGTCAAGGGCGGCGAGCCCGAAGCGTTCGCGTTCCTCGACCGCCTGCAGCTGTGCAAGCTGGCCGTGAGCCTGGGCGGCACCGAGACGCTGATCTGCCACCCCGCGTCCACGACGCATTCGGGCGTGCCGGCGCCGCTGCGCGAGGAGATCGGGCTGACGGACTCGCTCGTGCGGATCTCGGTGGGCATCGAGAACGTCGACGACCTCATCGCCGACCTCACGCAAGCGCTGGACTTCTGATGCCGCGGGCCGCAGCCGAGGGCTGCTCGCTGGAGTACGACACCATCGGCCCGGACTCCGGCGAGCCGCTCGTAGTCGTCCAGGGCCTCGGCGATCAGCTGACCAAGCGGGACGACGGCTTCCCCCAGGCCCTGGCCGCGCGCGGGTTCTTCGTGATCCGCTTCGACAACCGCGACGTCGGCCTGTCCACCCACTTTCCCGACGCCGGCGTCCCGGACCTGGGTACGGTGGCGACCGGGTCCGCGCAACTGCCCTACCGTCTGGAGGACATGGCCGCCGACGTCGTGGCAGTGCTGGACGCGGTGGGCGTGGACCGCACGCACCTCGTCGGCGCCTCGATGGGCGGCATGATCACACAACTCGTCGCGGCCGACCATCCACATCGGACACGGTCGTTGACGTCCATCATGTCCTCCACGGGCAATCCCGCGTTGCCTCCCGCGACACCGGAAGCCATCACCGCGCTCACCGCCCCGGCGCCCGACCCCTCGGACAGGGAGGCCTACCTGAACCACGTCGCGGCGGCAGCTCAAGCCTTGGGCAGCCCGGCCTATCCGTACGACGAAGCCGAACTCCGGGCCACGCTGCTGTCCACAGTGCACCGCGACCACGACCCGGCGGGCACGCAACGCCAGCTCGCCGCCCTCCTGGCCAACGGCGACCGCCGCGCGAAACTCCGGCGCATCACCGCGCCCACGCTGGTCATCCACGGCGCCGACGACCCCCTCATTCCCCCAGCCGCCGCCGAAGACACCGCGTCGACCGTGCCGGGTGCCGAACTGCTCGTCATCCCCGGCATGGGCCACAACCTGCCCCGCGAGCTCTACGACCGCGTAGCCGACGCGATCGCCCGATTCGCCGCAACACCTGCCTGACCAGCCGCCCGCGCACCTCACCCGCGCGGGCGCTTTCAGCTGTCCCGCACCACGGCCAGGATGATGCGCCCCACCGCGTCGATCGCCTGCGGCCCCGGCAGCCGGCCCGCGATCGCTTCCCGCGACAGGGATTCCGCCGCGCCGATGACCCCGATCATCACGGTCCGGTCCAGTTCGCCCGGCACAAACCGGTGCAGCGCTTCGAGATACAGATCCACATATCGCTCACGCCCCGCGTGCAGCACTTCCTCCATGTCCGGACTGGTCGACAGCGCCGCCGTGATCGCGCCGTACTCCTGTCCGATGTGCAGCACACAGCCGACGTACGCCTCGGCCAGCAACGCGGCCGCTTCCTCCGGCGTGCGCGCCTTCGTGTCGAACGCCACCCGCACCGCCTCGGACTGCTGCTCGTCGACCCGCTGGTACAACGCCTTCACCAGCCCGGCGCGCGTCTCGAAGTGCCCGTAGACGATCGGCTTCGTCACGCCCGCCTGCTCGGCCACGCGCGCCAACGTCAGCGCGTCGGCCCCTTCCGCGCGCACCACCGCCGCGGCCGTGTCGAGCAGCTGGCTGTGCCGCTCGTCGTACGACATCCGCCGTCCGGCCACGAAACCCCTCCAGCCCGCAGTAAGTTACGAACCGTATCTTACGCCACCGGCGAGTGTGGTCCACTGTGGTCACCGCCGCACCGTGGCGAAGTGGCCGAGCAGCTGCTCGGCCACCCGCTCAGGCTGCTCCAGGGCGACCGAATGCCCTGCGGCCTCCACCATCACGTACTTCCCGCCGCTGGCCTCGGCGATGGTCCGGCCGGAGATCGGCTGCGGGTACGTCTCGTCCTCGCTGCCGGCGACGGCCAGCACCGGCGTCGCGCAGCCGGCCAGCTCCGTCTCGATGCCCGTGCGGTGGATCACGCCGTGCACGCTCTCGGCGATCGCCGGCGGCAGCTGCGCCATGAACGTTCGCCACGGCTCGCACAGCTCCGGGCGCGAGGTGAGGCTGGTCGCCCCCAACATGACTCGCAGGAGGACGTCGATGATCACGCCGGGCCCGTGCGCCTCGACAACGCCGAAGAGCCGCTGGTACTCCTCCAGCCGGTTCTCCGCCTCGGCCGACGATCCCAGCGCGGCCGCGGTGAGCAGCAGGTCCGGCCGGCGCGCGGCGAGCCGGAGCGCGACGAACCCGCCCATCGAGTTGCCGACGAAATGGCACGGCCCCAGCCCCAGCGCCTCGATCAGCGCGGCGGCGTCGGCCGCGAGCGTGTCCATGTCCAGCCGGTCCCGCCGGTCCGGTGCGCTGCCGCCCTGGTTGCGGTGGTCGTAGGCGACGGTCCGGAACCCCTCGCCGGCCAGGATCTCCGCCAGCGGCACGAACATGGTGCGGTCGAAGAACAACGAGTGGCTCAACACGACCGCGGTCCCGGACTCGGGGCCGGCCGCGGTGTAGGCAAGGCTGGTCCCGTTGACGTCGATGGTCGGCATGGCGCGGTCTCCCTGGCTGCGGTGGCGTGACTTCCCGACGCTAGGAGCACTCCGTCCGCCCGGATCTCGCATTCGCGCACAACCGCTCTCCGAACACGCAAACCCCCTCTTGCTCAGCTGGACTCGCGCGCTTCACCCGGCGTCATTCCGTAGCGCTGCTTGAACGCCACCCCGAAACTTGTCGCCGACCGAAAGCCACACGCGAACGCAACGCTGCCGACCGTGGCTCCAGGCGCCAGGCGCAGCAACCCCATCGCCCGCCGCAGCCGCGCCTCCCGGATCAACCGACCGGGGCTCGTCCCCGCGCGCGCCAACGCCAGCTGCACCTGCCGCAACGACCACCCCACCGCCCGCGCGACCCCCGCCGGTGTGAGATCCGGGTCCGTCGCGTGCTCGGCCACATACACCCGAACCGCGTCCTCCAGCGCCGCCAGTGACCCGGTCCGGCCATCCGGCCGCACACACAACGGAACCAGCCCGGCGATCGACTCCACCGCTCGGACGAACTCCACCCGGTCGAGCGTCGAACGCTGGGCGCTGAGCGTCCGCACCATCGTGCGCACCACCGCCCCCAGCCCCCGGCTGCAGTCGACCACCCCCGCGGCCCGGCCCGCGCCCAGATTCAGCACCCACCCCCGCGCCCGACCCGCGTGCCGCAGGACCAGCGGCCGGCTCTTCCCGGCAACCACGCCCTGCCCCGGCCGCAACCGGACGTCCGTCCCGTCCTGATCGACCACGAGCTCACCGGCCCCCGCGAGCACGAGCACCAGCCCGCTGTCGTCGTCGGCCCGGATATCCGCGCGCGTCCGCGAGTACTCCACGGCGTCGGACCAGAACTCGACCAGCTGTTGCTCCCCCGCGCGCTGCACGACCGTGCCCCCGCGGAACCCCGCCGGCTCGGCGAACCGCACGTGCAACGCACCGTGGTTGTCCCGCACGTGCTCGACCCAGAACCCCGTCGGATCCTCCGGCGCGCCCGCGGCCGCGTCCGTCACCCGCACCTCGTACGACCCCACAGCCCCGCCCACCTCCGCCATCCCCGTCGACGCACTGGGCCCATGCTAAGCCGATCACGTCAAGCCCGGCGGTGGTCCGGCCGACCAAGACCACCGCCGGAGTTAACGGGATCACCCCTGGGCGAAGACCGCCAGCGGGTCGGTGTGCCGCGGCTGCCAGCCCAGCTCGCGCTGCGCCTTGGCCGGCGTCAGCTGCTGGTCGAGCGCGAACGCGTCGGCGATCGGGCCCATCGCCGCATGCGCCTGTTCCAGCGGGATCGACGTGGTCTTGCCGGCGAGGCCCGCGGCGTGGGCGCACGCCTCGGCGACCTGCTTGGCGGTCGGGTTGACGCCGCCGACCCCCACGTAGACCGAGCCGGCCGGCGCGGAGAGGGCGGCGACGTAGAGCGGGGCGAGGTCGTCGATGTGGACGAGCGCCCAGTGGTTCGCGCCGTCGCCGATGTAGGGAATGGCGCCGTTCTTCTTGCCGGGCTGGACGATGAAGACGTCGATCAGGCGGTTGTCGCCGCCGTAGAGCAGGCCGGGCTGCACGATGACGGGGCGCCCGCCGTGGGCCAGCACCGCGTCCTCCACCGGCTTGCGCCACGCGACCGCGGCGGGCGGGTTCCAGGGCGCGGTCTCGTCGGCCACGCCGTCGGTGTCGCCGTAGACCCAGGTGCCGCCGGTGTGCACGTAGGTGCCGGCGCCGACGCCGTCCTGCATCGCCGTGGCGGCGGCGAGGTCCTCGTCGCCCGATTCGGCCTGCGCCAGGTGGATCACGGCGTCGGCGCGGGCCGCGGAGTCCTTCAGCACGGCCAGATCGGTGAGACCGCCGCGGACCGCGGTGGCGCCGGCCGCCACCACGGTCGCCTCCGCGCGGTCGCTGCGGGCGAGCGCCTCCACGGTGTGCCCCTGCTTCACCAGCTCGGCGATCGTGGCCTGTCCGATGTAGCCGGATCCGCCGGTCAAGAAGACCCTCATGACAACTCCCTTTTGCTCACCCTGGATACAGAACAACTGTGCGTCGAGGCCGAGACATACGTCCAAGACCTCTTTCGTTCGTTGTGATACCTTCCGGATATCACCGCGCGGCGAGGTGCCGCACGAACCAGTCCCGCGCCGCCTGTGAAGCGACCTTGAAGCCCTCGCCCGTGTACGCGTCGAAATGGCCGCCCGGCAGGAAAACGATGTCCTTCGGTTCGGCCGCGCCGGAATAGGCGACGGCCGCGAGGTTGCCGCCCGTCAGCCCGTCTTCGCTGCCGACGATCATCAGCAGCGGCGTCGGCGTCACCTCCGGCAGGTACTTCGCCGGCTCGTAGCAATAGAAGTTGTCGAGGCTGCGCAGCGTGACCTCGTTGGGCCAGCTGGGATCCAGCTCCGCACGCGCGTGGGTGAACCACTCGTGCGAGTCGCGCGTCGGCAGCCCCACGAGCTGTCCGGGGTCGGTGCCGATGACCGGGATCGTCGCGGCGGCTTCCCCGCGAGCGCGGGCCCGGCGGTCGGCCGTGAACACGTCCGGTCCGACGACCTGGTTGTCGACCCGCGCGAGGTTCGCGTAGGTCGCGCGGCCGCTGACGAACGGCGCCTGCGTGACCACGGCCTTCACCCGCCGGTCCATCGCCGCGACGACATAGGCGTGCGCGCCCGAGAAACTGGTGCCCCACACCCCCACGCGACCGGGGTCCACATCGGACCGGTTCTGCGCGTGGGTGATCGCGTGCCGGTAGTCGCCGACCTGCACCCACGGGTCGATCTCGTGCCGGGGCTGTCCCGGCGCCGCCTCCGAATCACCCCAGCCGCGGTTGTCGTACAGCAGCACCGACAGGCCGCCGGCGGCGAAGACCTCGGCGAACCGGTCGAGGTACATCCGCTTGGTCGAGCTCCAGCCGTGGGCCATCACCACACACGGCGCGGGCCCGGCGACCCCCTCGGCCTCGTAGAACCAGCCGCGCAGCAACGCTCCTTCGGCATCGAACTCGATGTCGTGACGCATGGGTGTGCCTCCTCGAACACTGGTGGTACAGGGAAAGCCTTGATGTCTAACGGATCTGCTTGCCGACGAAAGCCGCGACGTCCTCGATCTCCCGGCCCCGGACGTCATGGCCCAGACCGGGGTAGACGTGGCTCTCGACGGTGGCGTGCCAAGCCAGCCACCGCTCCGTCCGGGCGAGCGCGGCGGCCGGAATGACACCGTCTTCCCTGCCCCGGCCCCAGAAGACGGGCGGCCGCGTGGTGCTCAAGAGCTCGTCACCGGGCTGCTCGTCTCGTACGACGAAACCCGCCAGGTTCACGCCGTACGCGAAGCGCGCGGGCGCCTGCCGCATGAGCTGGTGGACCATGGCGCCACCCTGGGAGAAGCCGAGCAGCCCGATCGACGGCGCGTCGAGCGTCTCCAGCCACGCCAGTACATCGAGCGTCGCCGCGTTGGCCACCCGCGGCTGAGGGTCGCCGATCGGGTTGCCCTGGCTGGGAAACCACGCGTACCCGCCGGCCTCCGGAATGCGCGCCCGCACCGACGCGACCACGACTTCCGCCGGCAGCAGCGGCGTGATCAGCCGGTGCAAGTGCGTCTCGTCGTAGCTCCAGCCGTGCAGCATCACCAGCAGCGGCCTCGACCCGCGCGCACTCTCCACTTCGGACCACAGCACCGCGGCGCGGTCCATCCCGGGTTCCCTGCTCATCTCGCTCCCGTCGTCGATCACCTCGACTGTGCGCCGGGCACGTGAGCCGCGTCCAAGACCTGTTCCGCGCTCTGTGATACCCAACGGGTACCACCGCAGGTCCGTGGGCTTGAAAATCCCCCGCCGGCGACGAACACTGAGTGGGTGAACTCAGAATCGCCGCGCGCGGGCCGGCCGCTCGGCTTCGACCGCCACGAAGCCCTGAACAGCCTGATGACCCTGTTCTGGCACGTGGGCTTCGACGGCGTCACCCAGCAGCAGATGGCCGCGGCGACGGGCTTGTCCACGTCGAGCCTGTACAACTCGTTCGGCACGAAGATCGAGATCTACCGCGAAGCCGTCGACGAGTACCTCGTGCTCATGCAGGCCGTCCTCGCGCCACTGCAGCAGGGCGAGCGTGGCACCGAAGACGTGCTCGAAGCGTTGTCCCGCCTGGAATCCGTGCTCGACGGCCCGAACGCGGGCTTCGGCTGCCTGGCCACCACGGCGATGTCCAAGCCGGTCGACGAGCACGTCGCCACCGCCACCCGGCGCTACCGCGAGCAGCTCCGCTCGGGGTTCCTTGCCGCCCTCGAACGCGGCCGTGAGCTGGGCGAATCCACCGCCGACCCGGCCGTGCTCGCGGATCTGCTCACCGCCACCGTGCTCGGCACGCTCACCATCGCACGCGCCGACGCCGACGGCCGCGAGCTGGCCGCCCAGCTGAAGTCGGTGCGCGCGTTCGTGGAGAGCCGGCGCGCCTGAGCTTCAGACGGCCAGTCGCGCGTGACGCAGCAAGGCTTCGACGGCCTGATCCACGTCGGCCTCGTCGCTCGCCCAGTCCGAAACCGAGATGCGCATGAGCCGCTCGCCGCGGTAGGTCGTGCCGGTGAAGAACGCCTTGCCCTCGGCGCGAACCCCGGCCATGACGGCGTCCGCGAGCCGGCCGTGGTCGCCGTCGGGCTCGAGCCAGCGCACGAGGACCTGGTTGGACACGACGTCGTTCACGATCTCGGCCTGACCACTCGCGCCGAGCTGGTCGGCGAAGCGGCGGGCCAGCCCGATCGTCCGCTCGACCAGGCCGGCGACGCCGTCGCGGCCGAGCGCCCGCAGCGTCGCGTAGACGCCGACCCCGCGGGCCCGCCGGGAAAAGTCGGGCCCCCAGTCCATCGGGTCGCGGCCGCCTTCACCCTGTTCGAGGTAGGCCGCCTGCACGCTCATGGCCGCCCGGTGCGCGGACGCGTTGGCGCAGATGGCGATTCCGCAGTCGTAGGAGACGTTGAGCAGCTTGTGCCCGTCGGTCGACCACGAGTCGAGGCGATCGAGGCCCGCGGTGCGCGCCGCCATGGCCGGCGCCGCGGCGGCCAGGAGCATCACTGCGCCGTCGACGTGGACCCACGTCGGGTTGCCGGCGGCACGGTGGGCCTCGGCGAGATCCGCCACGGCGGCGAAGTCGTCGAAGCTGCCGGTGTTCACGTTGCCGCATTCGACAACGATCATCGTCGGCCCGTGCACGGAGGCCAGCACCTTTTCCAGCGCG
Source organism: Amycolatopsis sp. NPDC005232 (assembly GCF_040607795.1). Classification (NCBI taxonomy): domain Bacteria; kingdom Bacillati; phylum Actinomycetota; class Actinomycetes; order Pseudonocardiales; family Pseudonocardiaceae; genus Amycolatopsis; species Amycolatopsis sp. NPDC005232. Next base: position 81,535 of record NZ_JBEXHL010000031.1, read on the forward strand.
TCGGGGCGCATGTTGTCCTCGTCGTCGCACTCCACGGTGACCAGCGCCCGCTCACCTAGGCCGAGGAACCGCAGCGCGCGCAGCACGGTCGAGTGCGCCCCTGACTTCACCACGACCGTGATCCGCGGCGCGCCGGCGAGACCGTCGGCCTCGACGTTCCACCCGACGTCGCGCAGCACCTGGTGCCGGGCCGCCGCGAGGCAGGTGAACGTGGCCATCTGCCCGCCGGTGACGAACCCGACCGAGCTCTCGCCGGGCAGCCCCAGCAGGTCGACCAGCCACTCGGCCGCGAGTTCCTCGGCCACGGAGACACCCGGCGTCGACGGGTAGAGCGAAGCGTTCTGGTCCCACGCCGTGAGCAGCAGGTCCGCGCCGAGCGCCGCCGGGTGCAGGCCACCGACGACGTAACCGAAGTAGCGCCCGCTCGCCTGCGCGGCCACGTAGGGCTCGAGATCACGAGCGAGCTCGTCGACGACGCGCACCGCGTCGATCCCTCGCGCCGTCGGCGGGTGGTCGAGCGCCGCACGGATCGTCGCGTGGTCCGCGGTCGGGAACACGGGCCGGTCCGGCAACGAGCCGAGGTACTCCAGCGCGGCCGTGCTCGCCGCGTCGAGCACGGATTTCCAGTCTGACTCCTGCACGGTTCCTCCTGCGGTCGTCGGCACGTCGAGGACCGACAACGTCCACGCAGGACAGCCGGCGCCGCGATCTGAGTCGCCCGACTCAGATCGCGGCCATTCTGCGTTGGCGAACTCAGAACTGTCAAGGCCCTCCGGTCAGCGCTCTGGCGGTTTCAGCCACGCTCGGCCAGCGCCTTCAGCAGCGCTTCGGCGGCCTGCTCACCCGAGGCCGGGTTCTGGCCGGTGATCAGGTTGCCGTCGACGACCACGTACGGACCCCAGGCCGGGCCCGAGGAGTACTCGGCGCCGGCGCCACGCAGCCGCTCCTCCAGCAGCCACGGCGCGTTCTGCGCGAGGCCGACCTGCTGCTCCTCCTCGTCGGTGAACGCGGTGAGCTTGCGGCCCTTGAACAGCCAGGCGCCCTCGGAGTCGCCGGCGGAGAAGAAGCTCGCCGGGCCGTGGCACAGCGACGCGACGACCTTGGACTCGTCCGGCAGCAGCGCGGCCAGCACGCGGGCAACGTCGGCGTTCACGGCCAGGTCCTGCATCGGGCCGTGGCCGCCGGGGATCAGCACCCCGTCGAATTCGGCCGGGTCCACGTCCTCGAGCCGCGCCGGCGACTGCAGCAGCTCGCGGTGGGCTTCAAGGTACGCGCGCATCTCGTCGGCGCGGGCCGGGTCGTCGCCGTTGACCTTCGGGCTGAGGCTCATCTCGTCGGCCGGGGCGGGGCGCCCGCCCGGCGTCGCGATGGTCAGCTCCACGCCCGCCGCGGACAGGATGCGGTGCGGCACCACGAACTCCTCGGCCCAGAACCCGGTCGGGCGCTGGGTGCCGTCCTTCTGGCTCCACTTCGTGGCCGACGTGAGGATCACCAGCAGCTTGGTCATGTCTTCGTTCTCCCTGGGGATTTCCCGCCCCCCGAAGTGAGCGGCGGGCTTGATCACATGTCATAGGCTATTCCAAGATGCATGTCACGTAGCAATAATTTGAGCCTTCTTGTGACTTGCTTAACAACTTAGGTCATGACGCCACGGTCGGCTACACTCGACTCCGGAGGTGGCGGTTGTGAAGGTGACGCTGGGTCCCGCGCGCGCCGGTGACGAGTGTTTGAGCTCGAACCTGCTGGTCGGGTTCGTGAACACGCGCGTGCACGGCAAACAGGCCGAGGAGCAGCTGACCGACGGCGCCGCGGTCGCGAAGTGGTTCCAGGCCGTCGACGCGGGTGACTCCGCCGACGCGACCGACGCCGACGCGGCCACTGCCCGCGAACTGCGCGACGCGTTGCTGGGCATCCTGCGCGCGCACGTCGGCTGCGACGAGGGCGTGGCGATGGTGGCCGAATCCGAAGCCCACCTGCAGCGGGCCGCCCTGCGTTTCCCGGTGACCACGGTCGTCACGGCCCAGGGGTGCGAGCTGCACCCGACGGGCACCGGCGTCGACCGGTCGTTCTCGCACCTGCTCAGCGCCGTTGCCGACCTCGCCTCGCGGGGCGCGTGGCGGCGGGTGAAGGTGTGCAAGAACGACACGTGCTACACGGCGTTCTTCGACAAGACGCGCAACTCCTCGGCGCTGTACTGCAGCACGACGTGCAGCGGCCAGATGGCGACGCGCGCGTACCGCGAGCGAAAAAAGGAGTGCGCCGCTCGGTGATCAGCGGAACACAGCCGTCCACTCAGGAGTTGAGCGTGGCATGAGCCAACTCGTGGACCGCACGATCACCGCCCTGCGCACCGAGCACGACACGCTCGCCGCCCTCGTCCGCACCCTCACCGACGAGCAGCTGGCCACCACCAGCGGCGCTGCCGAATGGACCGTCGCGCAAGCCCTGTCCCACCTCGGCAGTGGCGCGGAAATCGGCCGCGCGCCGATCGCCCGGGCCGCCGGCGAGACCGTGGCGGCCGAAGACAACCCGACGATCTGGGCTCGCTGGGACGCGTCCGCGCCGCGCGCGCAGGCCGAAGGTTTCCTGGAGCACAACGCCCGCTGGCTCGAGACCGTCGAAGCCCTCACGCCGGAGCAGCGCTCGTCGCTGGCCGTCGATCTCGGATTCCTGCCCGAGCCGGTCTCCCTGCTGACCGCCCTGGGCATGCGCCTCAACGAGGTGGCCAACCACTCGTGGGACGTGCGCGTGGCCTTCGACCCCGACGCCGGCGTGGAAGCCGCCTCGGCCGAGGTGCTCGTCGACCTGCTGGCCGGCCCGGTCGGCTTCATGCTGAACTTCCTCGCGAAGCCGGCCGAGCTCGGGAAGCCGGGGTCCGTCGCCATCCCGGGTGCCGGCTTGGTGATCGACGAAGCCGTCACGGTGGTGGACCACCTCGAGTCGCCGTCAGCCACGTTCAACGGCCCGGCCGAAGCGTTCATCCGTCTGGTCAGCGGCCGCTTGAAGGCCCCGTACGACAACGGTGTGACCGTCGACGGCGCCCTCTCGCTCGACGACCTGCGCCGGGTGTTCCCCGGCTTCTGACGCGGGGTGTTCCCGACTGGGACGGAATGGACAGCGGGCTGACCGGTTTCGCTCACGGTCAGCCCGCTTTCTGTCATTCCGGCGATAACCTTCGCACGTGAGCGGTTCTGGGGTGTGCGGCGTGCCGCACGGGTTGTGCGAATTCGGACGGGCGCTGGCGCCGTTGCACCACTTCATGATCGGTTGAGGACAGTGGCTGTCGACGAACCACCGATGATCCGGGTCCTGCGGTCACGGCGCCGAGGCGTGGTTCGACACTTGAGCCCCGCCGCGATCACGTCCGCTCGGCGACTCTTCGCACCCCGTGCACTGTCCTCGGGATCCACGTCCACAGCGCCCCGGCCGCCGCGAAGCCGACCAGTCCACTGACGACGATCCCCAGCCCGAGCCCGGCCAGCGCGGTCACCCCCGCCAGCAGCAGCGGGCCGAGGCCGGAGCCGACGTCGGCCAGCTCGTTCCAGATGCCGATGTGCGTCGGGCGGCCGACGGTCGGCGAGACGTCGGCGCCGAGCGTCATCACGATGCCCGAGCCCAGGCCGTTGCCGAAACCCATCACCATGGCCACGAGGGCAAGCAGAACCGGCCCGTGCGTCAACGGCATGAGGACGAAGGAAGCACCGAGCACGAACGTGCAAGGGACCGCGACCCACCGGCGGCCGCGGCGGTCCATCACCTTGCCCGCCGGGTAGAAGACCAGCGCGTCGATCGCGCCGGCGAAACCGTAGATCACCGAGCTGACCGTGGGCGACAGGCCGAGGTGGGCCGCCCACAGGGGAACGACGGTCTGGCGCGTCTGCCGGATCCCCGACAGCAGCAGGATGCCGACGCCGAGCGTCGCGTACACCCGCCACTTCTGCTTGACCATCCCCCACGTCGTGATCGCCGCCGCGGCCGCGCGGTGCTCGTCGGTCGTCTCCAGATCCGGCACCTGGTACACGACGATCCCGGCGGCGAGCACCGCGACGAGGCTCAGGTAGTACGCGCCGGCCTGCCCCCAGACCAGCATCGCCGCGGCCCCGGCGAACGGACCCAGGAACAGCCCCACGCGCATCGTCCCGCCGAGCGTCGACAACGCCCGCGCCCTCATGTGCAGCGGCACCGCCTCGGTCAGGTACGACTGCCGCGCCAGGCCGTACACCGCGCTCGCGGCGCCGATCAGCAGCACTCCGGCGCCGTAGACCAGCAACGCGGACTGCCCAGAACCGATGTTGACCAGGCATAGCGCCAACCCGACGGCGGTGACCCCGGCCGCCACCAACATCGACTTCCGCTCACCGACCCGGGTCGCGAGGATGCCCGCCGGGATGTTCGTGATGAGCGAGCCGATCCCGAGCAACGCCCCGATCAACGCCGCCACCGACGTCGTGGCCCCGCGGTCGATCGCACTCAGCGCGACGACCGGCAACATCGAGCCCTCCGCCAGCCCGAACAACGCGGCGGGCCCGTACACCGCGACGGCCACCGACCGCAGCCGGAACTCCTCAGCCATGCCCGGCCACCACCGCGATCACCAGGTCGCGGTCAGGACCGTCCGCTCTCCGAGCGCAGGAGTGCCACAGAGCGAGGCGACTTGGTATTTCGGCGGCGAGAAGTCCTGTGCTCACGGGCCGATCTTCGCAACCCCGACCCACTCACCGGCTCGCTCGTGGCGAGTCCCACACCAGTCGCCGACCGTCTGGAGTACAACTCCCGCCGCAGAACTACACAATTCTCCTTCAACGGACTTTCCGGGACCCCCGGCACCGCCACGCCGACGAGGACGAGTGGAGCTACGTCGTCCGCGGCCGGATCGGCGCGATCTCCAACGGCACCGAGATCTACGCCAACGGAGGCCGAGTGGATCGTCAAACCCCGCGGCGAGTGGCACACCTTCCGGAACGACACCGACGAGCCCACCACCGCCGCGGTGATCGAACGCCACCAGCCCGTCTTCTGACAGGGCCGGTCAGAACTTGTCGACGTCCACAATGGCCTTGGCGAACGGCTGCGGGGCTTCCTGCGGAACGTTGTGGCCGATCCCGGTGAACGTGCGGTGCTCGTACTTGCCCGTGAACTTGTCGCGATAGGCCTTGCCGTCGGCCGCGGCGGCGTCGAAGTCGCTGCCGATCGTGATCGTCGGAACGCCGATCTTCGGTGAAGCCTGAAGTTTCTGTTCGTAGACGTCGTACTGCGGTTCGCCCGGGGCGAGGCTTTGGCGCCAGCGGTAGTTGTGCACGACGATGGCCACGTGGTCGGGGTTGTCGAACGACTGCGCCGTGCGGTTGTAGGTCGCGTCGTCGAAGTGCCACTTCGGAGAGACGTTCTTCCAGATCAGTTTGTTGAAGTCGTGCCGGTACTTGGCGTAGCCCAGCTCGCCGCGATCCGTGGCGAGGTAGAACTGGTACCACCAGCCGTATTCGGCCAGTGGGGCCAGCGGCTCCTTGTTGGCCGCCAGGTTGTTGATGCCGTAGCCGCTCACCGCGACCATCGCCTTGACGCGCTCCGGCCACAGCGCCGCGATGACGTCCGCGGTGCGCACCCCCCAGTCGTAGCCGCCGAGGATCACCTTGTCGAGGTGCAGGGCGTCCATCATGGCCACGATGTCGAGCGCGACCGCCGCCTGCTGTCCATTGCGGACGGTGTCCTTCGACAGGAACGTCGTCGGGCCGTAGCCGCGCAAGAACGGTGCGAAGACGTGGTAGCCGGCCGCGGCGAGCAGCGGGCCGACGTCGACGTAACTGTGCGGGTCGTACGGCCAGCCGTGGAGCAGGACCACCGGCTTGCCGGTGGCAGGGCCCCACTCGGCGTACCCGACGTCGAGCAGCCCGGCCTTGACCTGTTTGATCGGGCTGAGCGAGGTGTTCTTGCCGGAGCCCGCCCTGAGGTCGTCGCCGGGTGCGGCGGCCGGCGCGCTCTGTCCGGTGGAACACGCGGCCAGCGACGCGGCCGCCGCCGTCGCGGCGAAGGCCTGGCCGAACTGCCTCCGGTTGATCATCGGAACTCCTTGGTGGATCGTGCTTTTTCGTTGACTCGGCAAACCTATGTGGACAGTGATCTTCGGCGCGAGCGTCAGGTGACGCTGTCGGTGTACGTCACCCCTGAGGTCGGCGGTTTTCGTGCGCGACAAGGGTTCCGTGGACGGTGATCGTCTCCCCGTGCCGCACGAACCGGATGTCCGGAAGCCGGCGCCGAAGCCAGTCGAGGACGAAGTAGTTGGCGCCGAGCACATCGCACCGCACCCGCGTCGAACCGCCGTCGGAAAGCGCGTTCGCCATCTCCCGCAGGAGTTTCCGGCCGATGCCCTGGAACTGGTAGTCCTCGGCGACGACGATGCCGATGTCCACACCGTCACCGTCGTGGTCGGTCGCCATCAGGTGCCCGACCACGGTCTCGCCGTCGAGAGCGAGGAGGACGACTTGGCCGGGCGCGACCGTGGTCAGCGTCGTGAGCAGAGCCGGCGAGATGTGCCGGATGCCGGAGAAGAACCGGTGGTACCGGCTGGCGAGCGAGAGTCCGATGAGGAATCTTCCGACCGGTTCACCGTCGTCGGCACCGGGTTGGCGCACGACGATCCGCGCCGCGAGGTCGGCTTCAGGCGCCATGGAACCTCACAGCGTCGGCACCGGAAGCCCCAGCGCCTCGGCCGATTCCGCTCGCATCTCGACCTTGCGGATCTTGCCGGTCACGGTCGTGGGGAACTGCTCCACCAGACGCACGTACCGCGGGATCTTGTAGTGCGCCAGCTTTCCCGTCGCGAAGGCGCGGATCGCCTCGGCGTCGAGCGGAGCCGCGCCGGCCCGCACCCTGATGCAGGCGCACAGCTCCTCGCCGAACCGGTCGTCGGGCACCCCGACCACCTGCACGTCCTCGATGTCCGGATGCGTGTAGAGAAACTCCTCGATCTCCCGCGGGTACACGTTCTCCCCGCCCCGGATAACCATGTCCTTGATCCGGCCGACGATCAGCGCGTAACCGTCCTCGCGCATCACGGCGAGGTCACCGGTGTGCATCCAGCCGTCGGCGTCGAGCGCGTCCGCCGTGCGCTCCGGGTCGTTCCAGTACCCGATCATCACCGAATAGCCGCGCGTGCAGAACTCGCCCGGCGTCCCGCGTTTCACGGTCTCGCCGGTCTCAGGGTCGACGATCTTGATCTCGACGTGCGGGTGCACACGCCCGATCGTCGCGGTGCGCCGGTCGAGGTCGTCGTCGGCGAGCGTCTGGCAGGAGACCGGCGAAGTCTCCGTCATCCCGTACGCGATGGACACTTCCGCCAGGTGCATCTCGGTGACACAGCGCTTCATCACCTCGACGGGACACGGCGCGCCGGCCATGATCCCCGTGCGCAGCGTGCTCAGGTCGTACTCCGCGAACGCGGGCAGTGCCTGCATGCCGATGAACATCGTGGGCACGCCGTACACCGCCGTGCAGCGTTCGTCCTGAATGGACCGCAGCGTGGTCGCCGGGTCGAACGCCGGGCCCGGGATGATCATCGTGGCGCCGTGCGTGGTGCAGCCGAGGTTGGCCATCACCATGCCGAAGCAGTGGTAGAACGGCACCGGGATCGCCAGCCGGTCGACGTGGGTGAAGCCGATCGTCTCGGTGACGAAGAAGCCGTTGTTCAGGATGTTGCGATGACTCAGCGTGGCGCCCTTGGGAAAGCCCGTGGTGCCCGACGTGTACTGGATGTTGATCGGGTCTTGCGGGCTGAGCGAGGCCAGGCGTCCGGCGAGGTCTTCCTCACCCGTCGCGCAGTCGAGCAGCTGCTGCCAGTCGTCGGTGTCGAGGTACACGACGGTGCGCAGCGCGGTGCCGGCGCGGACTTCGTCGATCATGGCCCCGTAGTCGCTGGTCTTGAACGTGCTCGCCGAGATCAGCAGCGTGACGCCGGACTGTTCGAGCGCGTACGCCAGCTCGTGTGTGCGATACGCCGGGTTGATGTTGACCAGGATCGCGCCGATCTTCGCGGTGGCGTACTGCGTGATCGTCCACTCGGCACAGTTCGGCGCCCAGATGCCGACGCGGTCGCCCTTTTCGACCCCGACGGCCATCAACGCCCGCGCGAGCGCGTCGACGTCCGCGTTGAGCTCGGCGTAGGTCCAGCGCCGTCCGGTCGCGAACTCGACGAGGCCCTCACGGTCACCGTGTGCGGCGACGGTGCGTTCGAAGTTCGCGCCGATCGTCTCTTCGAGCAGGGCCGGGCTGTCGGCGCCGCGGGCGTAGGAGAGCATGATCCACTCCGATCACTTGAGTTCGGCGGACGACTTGCCGAGCAGCCGGCGCGCCACGATGAGCTGCTGGATCTGTTGCGTGCCTTCGAAGATGTCCATGATCTTCGCGTCGCGCGCCCACTTCTCCAGCAGGGAGCCCTCCGAATAGCCGAGGCTGCCGGCGAGCGCGACACAGCCCAGCGCGATGTCCGTGGCGCTGCGGCCGGCTTTCGCCTTGGCCATCGACGCGTGCATCGAGTTCGGCCGGGCGTTGTCCGCCAGCCACGCCGCTTCCAGGGTGAGCAGGTAGGCCGCCTCGTAGTCGGCCTCCAGGTCCACGAACGTCGCGACGGCCGCGGGTTGCCGCGGGCCGGCACGGTCGTAGTCGATGGTCAGGCCGGCCTCGGCGAGCAGCGTGCGCGTCTCGTCCAGCGCGGCCCGGGCCACGCCGACGGCCATCGCCGCGACCAGCGGACGGGTGTTGTCGAAGGTCTGCATCACCCCGGCGAAGCTGCGTTCGACGTCGATCTCCGGGTCGCCGAGCAGGTTTTCGCGCGGCACCCGCACGTTGTCCAGGCGCAGGTGCGCGGTGTCGGAGGCGCGGATGCCGAGCTTGTGCTCCAGCCGCACGAGCTCGAACCCCGGCGTCCCCTTCTCCACCACGAACGACTTGATCGCCGCCCGGCCCAGCGCGCGGTCGAGCGTCGCCCACACCACGACGACGTCGGCGCGCTCGCCGGAGGTCACGAAGATCTTCTCGCCGTTGAGCACGTAGTCGTCGCCGTCGAGCACTGCCGTGGTGCGGATGGCGGCCGAGTCCGAACCGGTGTCCGGCTCGGTGATGGCCATGGCCGCCCACTTGCCCGCGAACCGCTTCGCCTGCTCGCCCTTCGCGACCGAGGCGATGGCGGCGTTGCCGAGGCCCAAGCGAGGCAGGGACAACAGCATTCCCGCGTCACCCCAGCACAGCTCCATGATACCGAGCACGCTGGCGAGGTTGCGTCCATTCCGGACTTCCCCGGTGGTCACCTGCCCGCCACCCGCCGCGTTCAGGCCGTCGGCGAGGGGCGCCAGCGCGTCGAGCTCCGGCGGACGCGTGTGTTCGGCCCGGTCGTTGCGGCGGGAACCCGGCCGGAGCAGCTTCTCCGCGGTGAGATGGGCTTGGTCGACCACTGTGGACAGTCGGGCCGGCACTTCGAGGTGGATCACTGGCTTGCTCCTTGCGTACCGGTTCAGACGAGCACGACACCGCTGGCGACGCCGACCGCGCGCAGGTCGCGGTACCAGCGTTCGACGGGGTGTTCCTTGACGTAGCCGTGCCCGCCGAGCAGCTGAACTCCGTCGCTGCCGATGCGCATGCCCTTGGCCGCGCACAGCCGGCGGGCGAGCTCCGTCTCACGAGCGAACGGCAGACCGGCGTCGGCGCGAGCGGCCGCACGGTAGGTGGCCAGCCGCATGCCTTCGAGCTCGATGGCGACGTCGGCGACCTTGAACGCGACACCCTGGCGGTGGCTCACCGGCTCCCCGAAGGCGACGCGCTCGTTGACGTACGGGATCACGTAGTCGAGCACGGCCTGCGCGGTGCCGACCGCGAGCCCGCACCAGGCCAGGCGCGACAGCCGCACGCACTCCGCGTAGGCGGCCGGGTCGGCGTCGCCCAGCAGGGCCGTTTCGGGCACGTGCACCGTCGCCAGATCCAGCCGACCCGTGCCGGCCGCGCGCAGTCCCATCGCGGGCTCGGGCTCGACGTTCGTCCCCGGCGCATTCGCCTCGACCACGAACAGCGCGGGGCCGTGGCCGTCCAGCTCGGCCGCGACCACGAACAACTCGGCCTGCACGGCCCGCGGCACCAGCGACTTGGCGCCGTCGAGGACGAACCCGCCCGGCGTACGGCGGGCCACCGTGCGCAGCTCGAACGGGTCGAACACGGCGCGCGGCTCGAGGATGGCGAGAGCCGCCGCCGGCACGGTGTCGCCGACGAACGCGGGCAGGTACGCGGCCTGCGCCTCGCCACTCCCCCACAGCACGAGCGCCGTGCTGACCGCGGAGGACGCGAGGCACGCCACGGCCAGCCCCATGTCGCCGGCGGCCAGGGCCTCGGTGACCAGGGTCGCCGTGACCGCGGACCGCGCGGTGGCGACCCCGCCGAGCTCCTCGGGCACGCCGAGCAGACTGAGACCGAGCTCGGCGGACTTGGTGACCAGGTCGTCCGGCGCCGCGCACGCCGCGTCGGCTTCACCCGCCCGCGCGCGCAGGTGCTCGGCGGCGAACTCGGCCACGGTGTCGCGGATCAGCCGCTGGTCCTCGCTCGGGGTGAAGTCGAGCAGGTCGGGCGGGGTGTCGAGCCCGGGCCGGCGGGGTTCACTGCTGGCCATGACAAATCTCCTGACGTGCTGAAACGGGCTTGGGCCCGAGGGAAAGAGTGAGGTCGGGCTCCGGCAAGGCGGTGGTGCTCAGGCCTTCTTGGCGCGAGCCCCGGCGCGACGACGAGCGGGGGCGGGAGCCTGGCCGAGGCCAGCGATCAACGCGTCGAGCCCGAGGCGCCAGCGGCGGTCCACCGACTGCTTCGAGCCGCCCAGCCGGTGCGCGCTCTCGGCGGCCGCGATGCCCTGGACATAGGCGAAGAACACGTGCGCGATGTCCGTCGGGTCCGCGGCGAACAGGCCAGCGTCGACGGCGGTGCGGATGTGGTGCACGAAGATCTTGCGCACCTTGACGCCGGCCCTGTCCTCGTCCTGCGTGGGGTCGAAGTCGGTGAACGGGCGCGAGAACATGATCTCGGCCAGCACCGGGTTCGCGACCACGAAGTGGCGGAAGGCCTCGGCGAGGTGCCGCAGGGCGCCCAGCGGGTCGTCGGTGGCCGGCAGCGCCGCCAGGTCGTCGCCCAGCAGGCGGAAGCCCTCGAAGAAGACCTCGCGGATGAGACCCGCCTTGTCGCCGAACACCTCGTAGATGGCCGGGACCGAAGCTTCGGCCCGGCGGGCGACCGTGCGCGTGGTCAGCCCCGCCACGCCCTCCTCGGCGAGCACCGCGAGCGCACTGGCCAGCCCGCGCTCGCGCAGCGCTTCGGTGCGTTGCTTCACCCGGGGCACAGCGCGATCGTAACACTCTGACTCCCTGGTGTGAACCGACGTTACGGAACGGCGATACGGAACAACGTTACGCTTGCCGCCACTATGCATCGACCCGCGCCTCGCCGCTACCCTTGAATGGGGGTAACCGCATTGTCGGCCTCCGGTGGCTCTGCCACGATCGCGATCATTCCCCTTGTCTGCCAACGAAAAATGCCGAGGAGAGCGTTGTACGTCACCTGGACAGCCCGGTTAGCGAGCGCTAACATCGACCGTGTTAACGACCGCTAACAACGGGTCGCGACGAGCAGGTGTGCGCCGGTCAGGCGCGGCTCGTGACCGAAGCGACGAGAGTGCCGCACACACGATCACCGCCCCGGGGAATCGCCGGGTTCAGCGGTCCGCCTCGGCCACCAGGTGACGCCGAACGAACAACTGTCCTTTGGACTCGAGGGAGTCATCGTGATCGACAACAGGCTCAGCGAGGAATACGAAGAACTGCGCAAGACGGTCGCCGCGTTCGCGCGCGACGAGGTCGCGCCGGTGATCGGCGAGTTCTACATGCGCGAAGAGTTCCCCTACGAGATCGTGGCGAAGATGGGCGAAATGGGCCTGTTCGGCCTGCCCTTCGACGAGGCGTACGGCGGCATGGGCGGCGATTACTTCGCGATGTGCCTGGCCGTGGAGGAACTGGCCCGGATCGACTCATCGGTCGCGGTCACGCTGGAAGCCGGCGTGTCCTTGGGCGCCATGCCGATCTACCGGTTCGGCACCGAGGAACAGAAGCAGGAATGGCTGCCTCAGCTGTGCACCGGGCAGATGCTCGGCGCGTTCGGCCTCACCGAGCCGGGCGCCGGTTCCGACGCCGGCGGCGCGCGGACCACTGCCGTCCGCAAGGGTGAGGACTGGGTGATCAACGGCTCGAAGGCCTACATCACCAACTCCGGCACGGACATCACCGGGGTGATCACCGTCGCCGCGGTGACCGGCACGGACGACAAGGGCGCCAAGGAGATCTCGACGATCATGGTGCCGTCGGGCACGCCCGGCCTGAGCGTGTCCAAGCCCTACTCGAAGGTCGGCTGGGCCGCCTCCGACACGCGTGAGCTCGGGTTCGACGACGTCCACGTGCCCGCCGCGAACCTGCTCGGCGACCTCGGCCGCGGCTACGCGCAGTTCCTCTCCATCCTCACCGAGGGCCGGGTCGCGGTGTCCGCGCTGGCCACGGGGCTCGCGCAGGGCTGCGTCGACGAGTGCGTGCGCTACGCCAACGAGCGCGAGACCTTCGGCCGACCCATCGGCAAGTACCAGGCGATCCAGTTCAAGATCGCCGAGATGGAGGCCCGCACGCACACCGCGCGGCTGGCCTACTACGCGGCTGCCGCGAAGATGCTGCGCGGCGAGCCGTTCAAGCGCGAGGCCGCCATCTCCAAGCTCATCTCTTCCAACGCGGCGATGGACAACGCCCGCGACGCCACGCAGATCTTCGGCGGTATGGGGTTCATCAACGAAGCCCCGGTCGCCCGGTACTACCGCGACGCCAAGATCCTCGAGGTCGGCGAAGGCACGAGCGAGGTGCAGAAGATGCTCATCGCCCGCGAACTCGGGCTCTGACGCTTCGCTCGAATGGCGGGGCCCCGGGGTGCGCCCGGGGCCCCAGCGAAGAAGGTATGACGACCAACAGTAGGTCATCCTAGTAAATCGGAGGTACGATCCCGCCATGGAAGGCACTCGGACATACAGCTGGGTGGACCCCCAGGAGATGGCCAAACTCAGCCGCGAGATGGACGGGCTCGAGTTCAGCCGGCACCTGCTCGACGCCGGTGAGGCCGGGATCATGCCGATCGCCGCGACACTGGGCTTCCGGCTCGCCGAGATCGAGTCCGGCCACGCCGTGCTCGTAGGCGAGGTCGGCGAGCACCTCTACAACCCGATCGGCATCGTCCACGGCGGGGTCGCCGCGACGCTGCTCGACAGCGCCGCCGGCTACGCCGTGCAGACGACGGTGCCGGTTGGGAGCACCTACACCACATTGGACCTTTCGGTGCACTACCTGCGGCCGCTCACCGCGGACATCGGCACGCTCCGCGCGACCGGCAACGTGATCAACCGCGGCCGGCGGACCGCGCTGGCGCACGCCGAGATCCGCGACGCGAAGGATCGGCTGCTCGCGCACGCGACGAGCTCGTGCATGGTGTTCACCACCGAAGCGTGACGGTGACGAAGCGGACATGAACGGACCCGACCTGCGCTCCCGTCGTCCACTGTGGCCCACCCCGCCGGCCACAGTGGACGACGGGAGCGCGATCCGGCGCATCATCGACGACCTGCTGCCCGAGCGGCTGGAGCGGCTGCGGAAGGTGACCGGCCTGCCGATCGCCCTCGGTGGCACCACCCGCCGTGGCACCGGCGGCCTGCACCTGGTGCTCGACCGTCTGATGGGCAACTCCGGCGATGCGTTGCGGGGGCTCGTCGTGCAGCCTGGGAAAGGACTCGGCGGGTGCGTGCTGCACAGCCGGACCCCGTTCCGGGTCAACGACTACGCGTCCACGATGGCGATCACCCACGAGTACGACGTCGTGGTGCGTCAGGAGGGATTGACGTCGGTCTTCGCCGTGCCCGTGCTGGTCCGGGGTGAGGTGCGCGGGGTTCTGTACGGCGCGGTGCGGGAAGGCAACCCGATCGGCGACCGGACTGTGCGCAGTGCCGTGGTGGTCGCCGAACAGCTGCAGTCCGATGTGGAGGGACAGCTGCGGCGCGATCCCGGCCATGCGGCCGTCCGCTCGCGGGGTGCGCTCGCCGAGCTCGCCGAGCTCATCCGCGACACGAGCGATCCGCAGCTGCGCGCGCGACTGGAGCGGATCCAGGCGGACCTCACGAGTGAACCGGCGCGGGCCGAGATCGCGGCGTCTGCGTCGCTCGCGCCCCGGGAGATCGACGTCCTGCGGCTGGCGGAGGTGGGGGCCAGCAACCTGGAGATCGCCGCCCGGCTGGGGTTGAGCCTGGAGACCGTCAAGGCTTACCTCCGATCGGCGATGCGCAAGCTGGAAGTCCACAACAGAACAGCGGCCGCTCATCAGGCGCGGCTGAACGGTCTGTTGTGAGGGACGGGGCCACGACTGCCGTGGCCCCGTCCGGCCGTGCTAGCTGAGCTTGAAGACCGGCAGGACCTGCCGGCCGTAAGTCGCGGTCATGATGTCGGCCGTGCCCCGGTAGAGCCCGAGGACGGCGAACACCACCGTGACGTACCCGGAAGCCTGCACGAAGCCCTTGCTTCCACTGTGGACGCCGATCATGAGGAGTACCAGCGCCGCCAGCAGCAGCACCAGCACGCTGACGAGCACCGCGTCCGTCCGCAGCGCCGAGACGAGGAAGACGAACGTGAGCACGGCGAACATCGCGAGGAACACCGTGAGCCCGCTCGACACCGCGGCGGTGGGATCGACGTTCGCCTTGGTCGCGGCTTCGACGACCTTCTCCTCGAACGTCGTCTGGATGAAGCCGTAGATGACCCAGAACGGCCCGAAGCTGCCGAACACCACGGCGCCGAACACGTTGCCGCGCACCACTTCGAGCACGGCGACGATGATCTGGATCGCGCCGCCGAAGAAGAAGGCCACCGGGATCACGAGGGCGGCACCGGCTGGGTTGACGAAGCTTCCATTGTAGAGGCCGAGCATGAGCGAGGTTGCGGAGAAGGCCAGGATCGCCCACGCGCCGGGGTCGGCGATCGGGACGGTCCGCTCGGCCGGTTGGTCGAAGGTCTGTTCGCGGGTGAGAGAGTCGTGCTGAACAACACTGGTCATACGAGTTCTCCTTGGGGGTTGGCGACCAGTAAAGGTCGTGCACGCCCGAGCGGCTACCCCCGGCCGGGGGTGACTTCGCCGTAGGGAACCCGTCCGGTGACACGCAATCCGTAGCCCTCCAGGCCGACGCGTTTGCCGGGGTTGTCGGAGAGCAGGCGCATGCTGCGGATGCCGAGATCACGCAGGATCTGGGCGCCGGTGCCGTAATCCCGTGCGTCCGCCGCGACGCCGAGCGAGACGGTGGCGTCCACAGTGTCCTGATCGGCGTCTTGCAGTTGGTACGCCTGGAGTTTGTGCAGCAGCCCGATACCGCGGGCGGCGGGACCGCGCATGTACAGCACCACTCCGCGCCCCTCGTCGGCCATTGCCTGCAGCGCGGCTTCGAGCTGCGGGCCGCAGTCGCAGCGCAGGGAGCCGAAGACGTCACCGGTCAGGCACTCGGAGTGCACCCGCACGAGGATGTCCTCGCCATCGCCGATCTCGCCGTAGACGAACGCGATGTGCTCGATCCCGTCCAGCAGACTGTCATACCCCACCGCGCGAAACGTCCCCGCGGCCAGCGGAATCCGGGCCTCGGCGACCCGCTCCACCTGCTTCTCCGTCCGACGACGGTAAGCGATCAGATCAGCGATCGTGATCACCCGAAGGTCATGATCCGCGGCGAAAACCTCAAGCTCGTCACGCCGCGCCATGTCGCCCTCGTCCTTCTGCGACACGATCTCGCACAGGACCCCGGCGGGGTTGAGCCCGGCCATACGGGCCAGGTCCACCGCGGCCTCGGTGTGACCCGGGCGCCGCAACACCCCACCCTCCTTCGCCCGCAGCGGCACCACATGCCCGGGGCGGCGGAAGTCCTTCGCCGACGCAGCCGGATCAGCCAGCAACCGCATCGTGTGCGCACGATCCGCCGCCGAAATACCCGTCGTGATGCCCTCGGCAGCATCCACCGTCACGCTGTACGCGGTCCCGCGCACGTCCTGGTTCGTGTGATACATCGGCGGCAGATCCAGCCGATCCGCCTCGGCCTCGGTCAACGCGACACACACATAACCCGAGGTGTAACGGACCATGAACGCCAGCAACTCCGGCGTCGCCTTCTCCGCCGCGAAAATCAGATCGCCCTCGTTCTCACGATCCTCATCATCGACCACCACCACAGCTTTGCCCGCCGCGATGTCCGCAATGGCGGCTTCGATCCCCTCGCCAACGGTCACCCCTTGGCCTGGCGCAGCAGGCGGCGGAACCGGAACCGCGAGCCGCTCGTCGCCGCGGCGAGGTCACCGCCGGCCAGGTCGATCGCAGCCTGATCGAGTACGGACATCACGTGTGCGTAAAGCGACGAACCGAGGCTGATCCGCTTCACACCGGCTTGGTGGAGTTCGGACACCGTCAGCGTCTTGTCCGCCGGCGACACCACGACGTTGACCGGCTTGGGCGCCACCGCCTGCACAATTTTCTCCACCGACGCGAGATCGGGCGGGAGCGGCGCGAACAGCACATCGGCGCCGGCTTCCGCGAATGCGCTGAGGCGGCGGATGGTGTCGTCGAGGTCGTTGATGCCCTGGATGAAATTGTCGGCGCGGGCCGTGACGACGATCCGCTGCTTCGCCGCCGCGACGGCGTGGCGCACGCGGTCCACCGACTCGTCGAACGGCCGGATCGGGTTCTCGCCGGTGCCGGTCGTGTCCTCGACACCGACGCCCGCCAGCCCGGCCTCGACCGCCGCCTCGACGGTGGCGGCCACATCCTCGGCGGTCTCGCCGTAGCCGTCCTCGAAGTCGCCGTTGATCGGGAGTTCGGTGAGCCGCTTGAGGAGTTTCGCGTGGTCGAGATGTTCTTCTCGGCTCACGGCGTGGCGGCCGTCGAACCGGCCCAGCGTCGCGGCGAACGCGGCCGAGCTGGTGCCGATCGCCTCGAAACCGGCGTCGGCCATGAGCAGGGCGGAGAGGCCGTCCCAGGCGTTGGGCATGACGAGGCCTTCGGGGCGGGTGTGCAGTGAGAGGAAGTGTTCGTAGATCTCGGAGCCAGGCATGGCGGCGGTCCTTCGGCAGTCGGGGTTCAGCGGTTCAGCGGGTCGGGTCGGGGAACTGGTCGTCGCGCCATTCGGTGCCGGCTTCCGCGCCGAGTTCGCGGGCCCGCAGCTCCACGCGGCGGATCTTGCCCGAGATCGTCTTGGGCAGGTCGGCGAACTCGAGGCGGCGCACGCGTTGGTACGGGGCGAGGTTCTCCCGGGCGTAGCGCAGGATGGACAGTGCCGTCTCCTTGGTGGGCTCGTGTCCGGGCGCCAGTCCGATGTAGGCCTTCGGCACCGCCAGACGGACGGGGTCCGGTGCGGGCACCACGGCCGCCTCGGCAACAGCGGGATGTTCGATGAGCACCGACTCGAGTTCGAACGGGCTGATCTTGTAGTCGCTGGCCTTGAAGACGTCGTCGGTGCGGCCGATGTAGGTGAGGTAGCCGTCTTCGTCGATCGAGGCGACGTCGCCGGTGTGGTAGTAGCCACCGGCCATGGCTTCGGCGGTGCGTTCGTCGTCGGCCAGGTAGCCGGTCATCAACGTCAGCGGACGCTGTGCCAGGTCCAGGCAGATTTCGCCCTCCCCCGGTCCTGGGACGACTTTGCCGCTCGCGGGTTCGACCAGCACGACCGGAACCCCCGGCAGCGGACGGCCCATGGAGCCCGGTTTGACGTCGGATTCGGGGGTGTTGCCGACCTGTGCGGTGGTCTCGGTCTGGCCGAAACCGTCGCGGATGGTGATGCCCCACGCCGCGCGGACGCGTTCGATCACCTCGGGGTTGAGCGGTTCTCCGGCGCCGATCGCCTCGCGCAGGCCCGCCGGGCGGTCACCGAGGTTGGTGTTGATCAGCATGCGCCAGACGGTGGGCGGCGCACAGAACGTTGTCACTTTTCGCACACGCAGCTGGTTCAGGAGCGCGGCCGGGTCGAAGCGGCTGTAGTTGTAGACGAAGATCGTCGCCTCGGCGATCCACGGGGCGAAGAAGCAGGACCACGCGTGTTTCGCCCAGCCCGGCGACGAGATGTTGAGGTGGACGTCGCCCGGCCACAGGCCGAGCCAGTACATCGTGGCGAGGTGTCCGACCGGGTAGGAGACCTGGGTGTGCTCCACAAGCTTGGGCCGCGTCGTGGTGCCGGAGGTGAAGTACAGCAGCAGCGGGTCGCCGGGTGCGGTGCCGGGGTGTTCGACCGGGGTGTGCGGCAGGTCGGCGGCTTCGTGGAGATCGGCCCAATCGGCCTGGCTTTCCGCCGGGCCAACGCTGATCCGGGTGTAGTCGCCGGGAACGTCGGCGAACTTGGGTGTGTCGGCGGAGTTGCAGATCACGTGCCGTGGCTCGCCTCGGGTGATGCGGTCGGTGAGGTCGGCGGGCCCGAGCGCGGTCGTGGTCGGCATGATCACGCCGCCGAGCTTCATGATCGCGAGCATGGTTTCCCAGAGCTCGACCTGGTTGCCGAGCATCAGCAGCACGCGGTGTCCTTTGCGGACACCCCGGTTTCGCAGCCACGTCGCCAATCGGTCGGACGCGCGGGACAGCTCACCGAACGTTCGCCGCGTCTCCGAGCCGTCTTCCTCGACGATGACGAGGGCCGGGCGGTCGTTGTCGGCGTTGTCGCGGGCGACGGCGTCGAACCAGTCGACGGCCCAGTTGAACCGCGCGCCGAGGTCGGGCCAGCGGAACTCCTCGACCGCGCGCACGTGCTTGCCGCGCAACGCCAGCAGCTGGTCGCGGCTCGCCTTGTAGGCCCGGTGTGCGTCGCTCGTCGTCAACAGCGAACCTTCCTTCGGCGTGATACCGCGACTATGCGTTTTCCGGCCGGTCCGTCGCTACCCTTGAACGGGGGTAACCGCGTTGAAGGCCGGTTTTCGTTTTGCGACAATCAATCCCGTGCCGCACGACGTTCGGAGCTCCGCTCCCGCGCGCGTGCGCGCGTGACTCCCGTTCAACAGTGGACTTCTATTCCACAGTGGACTCTTGCTACTTCCGAAGGAGGACCCGTGCCCTTCGACACCGACCGCTTACCGTCGTGGCTGGTCTGGCAGCAGCGCCCGTTCCCCGACGCGAACCTGCTCCTGCTGCCCGGCCGGCAGCCGGCGCTGGTCGACAGCGGCTTCGTCGGGCACGCGGAAGAGACGGCCGAGTGGGTCCGCGCGCACACCGCGTCGCTCGACCTGGTCGTGAACACCCACTGGCACTGCGACCACGTCGGCGGCAACGCCCTGCTGCAGAAGAACGGCGCCGGCATCGCCGCCAGCGCCCGCGACGCACTCGCCGTCGCCCGCCGCGATCCCGGCTGCTGCCAGACGGAATACCTCGACCAGCCCGTGCCGCCCTACTCCGTCGACGAACTGCTCGACGACGGACAGGTGTTGTTACTCGGCGACACCGAATGGGAGGTAATCCGAACACCCGGCCACACCCCGGGCCACCTCGCCCTCTGGCAACCGGACGAACGCCTCCTCGCCGTCGGGGACGCGTTGTCGGACTACGACGTCGGCTGGGTGAACCTCGCGCTCGACGGTCCGGATGCCACCACCACCGCGCTCAGTTCCGTACAACACCTGATCGATCTCGAACCCCGCGTGCTCCTTCCCGCACACGGCCCCATCCCCGCCGACACGGGCGCCGCCCTCGCCAACGCCGCGCGCCGCGCCCGGCGCCTCGTCGACGACCCCGACGGCGCCGTCTGGTACGGCGCCCGCCGCGTCTTCGCCTACGCCCTCATGATCCGCGACGGCATCCCCACCGACGCGGTCGAGCCCTACCTGCACGCCCGCGCCTGGCTCAAGGACGCCGCCTGGCTGCTGCGCCGCTCCCCCGAGTCCCTCGCCACGGAACTCATCACCACCATGCTCCGCGCCGGCTCCATCCTTTCCCGCGACGGCAAACTCCACGCCGCCGCCGAACACACACCCGTCCCACCCTCGTCGCTGCAGCAACCCCCACCGGCGACCTGGCCGGCCGTCGAAGCCGCCCGCCTGCCGTGACTCCGTGTGCGAATCCGCACAACCCAAACACCCGCTGGCCGCCTGCCGCGAAGCGCGCATCGGCCCACTCCAGGCGCCGCAGCCGCCGAAATCCTCAACGGCCGTCGAAGAGCCGCGCGGTACTGACATCCCTGTCACCACAACGGAAATCTCGCTTGGGAGCTGAACGTGCACGAGTCCACGCAGAGTCGGGTCGCCTGGGTGCGGGCGGCGGCCGCGTTGTTCGGCGTTGCGTGGGGGGCCAACCACTTCACGCCGCTGTTGCTGGTCTACCGGGGTGAGCTCGGGTTGCCGGAGTCGGCGGTGACGAGCATTTTCGGCATTTACGCCGTGGGGCTGGTGCCGGCGTTGATCTTCAGCGGGCGGGCGGCGGACCGGTACGGGCGGCGCGCCGTGTTGCGGCCGGCGATGCTCGTCTCGGTGCTGGCCACGCTCGTGCTGATGCTCGGCCCGGTGTGGTGGCCGTCGCTGTACGTCGGGCGGTTCCTGGCCGGCGTCGCGTCCGGCGCGGCCTACAGCGCGGGCACCGCGTGGGTGACCGAGCTGTCCACGCCCGGCCGTGGGGCCCGCCGCTCGGCCGCCGCGTTGTCGCTGGGGTTCGGGATCGGGCCGTTGCTGGCGGGCGCGCTCGCGCAGTGGTTGCCGTGGCCGGTGGAGCTGCCGTATGTCGTGCACCTGGCGTTGATGGCCGGAGTGCTCGTGCTCGCTTGGCGGGTGCCGGAAACCGCGCCGGCGCTCGCGCGGGCCGAGCGTGCGCAGTGGCTGCCACGGCCGGCGGTGTCGCGTCACTTCCTGCTCGGCGTGGTGCCGTGGGCGCCGTGGGTGTTCGGGACGGTCGCGATCAGCATCGCGACGCTGCCCGCGTTGTTACCCAGCCACACGGCGAGCGCGATCAGCACACCCGTCGCGTTCAGCGGGCTGGTCGGCGGGCTGACGCTGCCGCTCGGCGCGCTCGTCCAGCCGATCGCGCGCCGGCTCGCGCACGCCGGGCACCTGCACGCGCCCGTGGCCGGGCTGCTCGTCACCGCACTCGGCCTGGCCGGCACGGCACTCGTCGCGTGGCACCCGGTCACCCCGCTGGTCCTCGTGACGGCCGTGGTCCTCGGCACCGGCTACGGCATCCTCATGGTCACCGGCCTGGACAAAGTGGAACGCATGGCCGAGCAGCACGAGTTCGCAGGGCTCGTCAGCATCTTCTACGCGCTGGCCTACCTCG
Source organism: Amycolatopsis sp. NPDC005232 (assembly GCF_040607795.1). NCBI lineage: Bacteria > Bacillati > Actinomycetota > Actinomycetes > Pseudonocardiales > Pseudonocardiaceae > Amycolatopsis > Amycolatopsis sp. NPDC005232. The sequence continues at coordinate 102,898 of NZ_JBEXHL010000031.1, forward strand.
GGTTCGCCGCGCCGTACCTGCTCGCCGCGCTCGCCGGCGGCGCCTCCTACGCGCTGTGGCTCGTGATCGCCGCGCTGGCCACCCTCGCCACCATCCCCCTCATGATGCTCGGCGGCCAACCCCTGACCCTCCCCTCGGCAGATGGAGACCGACATGAACCAGCCGTTCGCGAACCCTGACTTCGCAGCCTTCCGCATGTCCGAAGAACACCACGAACTGCGAGCAACCGTACGTTCCCTGTGCGAAAAACAAATCACCCCCCACGCCGCGGACGTCGACGAGAACTCGCGCTTCCCCGAAGAAGCTCGCGCCGCGCTGACGGCGGCCGGGTTCCACGCGATCCACGTCCCCGAGCAGTACGGCGGCGAAGGCGCGGACGGCCTGGCCGCCTGCCTCGTGATCGAGGAGGTCGCCCGGGTGTGCGTCAGCTCGTCGCTGATCCCGGCGGTCAACAAGCTGGGCAGCATGCCCGTGCTGCTGTCGGCGTCCGAGGACCTCAAGAAGCAGGTCCTGCCGACGTTGGCAAACGGACAGGCGTTGTTCGCCTACGGACTTTCCGAGCGAGAATCCGGCTCAGACGCTGTTGCGATGAAAACAAAGGCCCGGCTCGACGGCGACCACTGGGTCCTCAACGGCGCCAAAGCGTGGATCAGCAACTCCGGCGTGGCGACCTGGTACACCGTGTTCGCCGTGACCGACGCTGACCAGGGCGCGGCCGGCATCTCGGCCTTCGTGGTCCACGCCGACGACCCGGGCTTCGAGGTCGGCGCGAAGGAACGCAAGCTCGGCATCAAGGGTTCCCCGACGTGCGAGCTCTACTTCACCGACTGCACCGTCCCGGCCGACCGGATCGTCGGTGAACCCGGCACGGGTTTCAAGACCGCGATGCGCACTTTCGATCACACCCGACCCACCATCGGCGCCCAAGCGGTGGGAATCGCACAGGGCGCGCTCGATGCTTCACGCGCGTATGTCAAAGAACGCACACAGTTCGGCAAGACGATCGCCGAGTTCCAGGGTGTGCAGTTCATGCTCGCCGACATGGCCATGAAGATCGAGGCCGCCCGCAGCCTCGTGTACCTGGCCGCAGCGAAGGTCGAGCGGGGTGAGCCCGACAAGACCTTTTTCGCCAGCAGCGCGAAATGTTTCGCGTCCGACGTGGCCATGCAGGTGACCACCGACGCCGTCCAGCTGTTCGGCGGCGCCGGCTACACCCGCGACTTCCCGGTGGAACGCATGATGCGCGACGCGAAGATCACGCAGATCTACGAGGGCACCAACCAGATCCAGCGAATGGTGATGGCGCGTGCGCTGCTCAAAGGTTGACTTCCGCACACGCCGTTGCGAGACGGCGAACACCTTCGGTGATTTCCTGCGCACCCGAGGTGTCGGCGAACCCCAGCCGCAGGTGCGGAGCCGGGGCCTCGGCGGCGAAGTACCCACGGCCGGGCGACACCGCCACCCCGGCACGCAGAGCTGCGGAGGTGAGGGCAGTTTCATCCGTCCCGGCCGGCAGGCGCAACCACAGGTAGTGGCCACCCGTCGGCACCCTCGGCGGAGCAAGCGAAGGCAGCTCCCGCTGGAGCGCGCCCACCATCGCGTCACGGCGCTCCCGCAGCCCCGCCGCGAGCGCACGCAGGTGCCGCGGCCACGACGGCGCCGCCACGAGGTCCAAAGTGGCCTCCTGGAACGGCCTCGGCACGAAGAAGCTGTCCACCACCTGGATGGCGCGCAGGCGTTCCAGCACCGGTCCCCGCGCGGCGAGCGCTGCGACGCGCAGGTTGGGCGACGTGGCTTTCGTCAACGATCCCAAGTGGACCACCGAACCGTGGGGATCGTCCGCGACCAACGGAGCCGGCACCGGCCCACCGTGCCCGAGGTGGCGCGCCCAGTCGTCCTCGAGCAGGAACGCACCGGCCGCGTGCACGATCTCCAACAGCTCACGCCTCCGCTCCGGCGCGAGCACGGCCCCGGTCGGGTTCTGGAACAGCGGCTGGCAGTAGAACACCTTCGCCCCGGTCGCCGCGAGCACCTCCTGCAGGAGTTCGAGCCGCACCCCACCGTCGTCCACCGGAACGGGCACCGGGCGCAACCCGGCCGCGCGAGCGGCGGCGAGCACCCCGGGATACGTCGGCGACTCGACCAGGACCGCGGATCCCGGCGGCGCGAGCGCGCGCAACGCGGTACTCAGCGCCGCCTGGCCACCACCACTGATCAGCACCTCGGCCGGAGTGAGCCCCAGCTCCCGCGCGAACCACGCCCGCAACGCCGTCAGCCCGGCCAGCGGCGGCCGCTCCCACGCTCCTGGGCGGCGGGCCGCCGAAGCCAACGCGGTGGCCATCGCGCGTTCCGGCTGCAGAGAAGCGTGGAGATAACCACCGTTGAACGCGATCACGTCCGGCGGCGGCACAGCCAGGTTGGCGCTCAACCCGGACGCGTCGACCACCCGCTCGCCACCCTGGTCATCCGCCGTGAGCGCGATCTCCTGCCACGACGTGTCGACGACCGGCTTCTCGAGGACAACCGTCTCCGCGCGATACGCACCGGCCCCCGGCCGTGTCACCACCAGCCCCTCTGCCGCGAGCACGGCGAGCGCGCGCGACACCGTCACGGGACTGACCCCGAAGCGTTCGACCAGAGCCCGGCTCGACGGCAGTTTCTCACCCGGCGAGTAGTGATTGAGCTCATTTCGCAGCACATTGGCCACGTTTCGCGCACTGCTATCCTGGGACATGAAGGTGAATGATAGCGCTATCGTTCGCACGGGCGTAGCAGTCGGCGTCCTGCCCTCGGCGCTCGACGCGATCGGCAACACCCCGATGGTCCAGCTCGACCGCGTCACCGACGGCGTCGACGGGACCCTGTTGGCCAAGCTCGAGTACCTCAACCCCGGCGGGTCCAAAAAGGACCGTGTCGCGAAACGGATCATCCAGGCCGCCGAGGAAACCGGGGCGCTGCGGCCCGGCCAGCCCGTGGTCGAGCTCACCAGCGGCAACACCGGTGCCGGCCTCGCCATCGCGTGCGCGGTGACCGGCCACCCGTTCGTCGCCGTCCTGTCGCGCGGGAGCTCGACCGAACGCGCGCGCATGATCGCCGCGCTCGGCGCCGAGGTCGTGCTCGTCGACCAGGCCCCCGGTTCCGTGCCTGGCCGCGTTTCGGGCGCGGACCTGGCGCTGGTGGAAAAGCAAGCCCGGTTGATCACCCAGTCACGCGGAGCGTTCCGTTCCGATCAGTTCGAAAACCACCACAACGTCGAGGCCCACTACACCGGCACCGGCCCTGAGATCTGGGCGCAGACCGGCGGCCGGCTCGACGCGTTCGCCGATTTCGTCGGCACCGGCGGCTGCCTGGCGGGCGTGACGCGGGCGCTGAAGGAGCGGGACCCGGCCATCCGGTGCTTCGCCGTCGAACCCGAGGGCGCCGCGGTGCTCGCCGGACACGAGGTGTTCGAATCCCACCACCCCATCCAGGGCGGCGGCTTCGGTCACGGCGACCTCACACATCTGCGTGACGTGCCCCTCGACGGCTACCTCCAGGTCACCGGCGACGAAGCCCGCCGGACCTCCCGCCTGCTCGCCACCCGCGAAGGCATCTTCGCCGGCTTCTCCGCCGGTGCCAACGTCGCCGCGGCCCTCCGCCTCCTGCGGCACGAGCTCGCCGGCGCCACGGTCGCCGTCGTGATCCCCGACTCGGGCCTGAAGTACCTGTCGACGGACCTGTGGGAGTAGCCGTGGCCTCATCGCCGTCCGGCGAACCGCGCCGGACTCACGCCCAGCATGCGCTTGAAGTGCCGGGTCAGGTGCGACTGGTCGTAGAAGCCGACCTCGGTGGCGACCGCCGCGGCCGGCACACCGGCCAGCAGCAGCCGCCGCGCCAGTTCCACGCGACGGCCGGTGAGGTACAGGTGCGGCGGCAGCGAAAACCGCCGGGAGAACGCGCGGACCAAGTGCGTCGGGTCCGCGTGCAGCAAGCGCGCCGCCTCGTCGAGCGGCAGCGCGGGGACTACCCGCGAGTCCAGCAGATCGCGCAGGTCGTCGGCCAGCCCGCGGTCGGGCTCGCGGCGGACCACGTCGTGGCGCAGGTGTGTGCCGAGACGTTCGAAAATGAACGCGAGCCGGCTCTGCGCCTCGAACTCGTCGCCCGGCGCGGCGAGCGTGTCGTGCAGCCGGCTGATCCGGTTCGCCAGCTTCGGATCCCGCAGGTTCGGCTGGTCGGTCGCCGGGCCGATCAAGCGCGCGTCAAGCGCGTCCTCGGGCAGGTAGAGCACGCGCTTGCGGAACCCGTGCGGCGCCGCGGTGCGGCCGTTGTGCGGCACGTGCGGCGGCAGGAGCACGACCTGAGAACGCAGGGTGCCGTGCTCGTGGCGATCGAGGTCGTACTGGAGCACGCCGTCATCGAGGATCAGCAGCGTCCACACGGTGTGCGTGTGCACGGGGTAGGCGTGCTGCACGAAGTGCGCGTGGAACACCTCGCTGATGCCGGGAACGCCGGGGCTCCAAGCGGTGATCTCGGATTCGCCTGCCATGCAAGGAACGTACAAGAAATCCGCGCGCGGGGCGGCGAGGATCGGTGTGATCCCCAGTTTCTTCCCGTACCCGCAACGAAGTGGACCGAACTCATGCCCGAACAACACGACGGTGGCGTCGCTCCGTACTCGTACCTGCTTATCACGATGGTGTTGTTCGGGGCGGCTTTCACCAGCTCGAAGGTCGTGGTGGGTGAGCTGCCGCACGAGGTCGCCGCGTGCCTGCGCTTCGGGGCGGGGGCGGTGATCCTGGTGGTGTTGTTGTGCGTGCGGCCGGGTTCGGCGCGCTTTTCGTGGCGTGACCTCGCCCGAGCCGGGCTGGTCGGGCTCGTCGGGGTGTTCGCGTACAACTTCTTTTTCTTCTGGGGGCTTTCCCTCGCCCCCGCGATCGACGGCACCATCATCGTGCCCGTGCTCAGTCCCGTGCTGACCACGCTGTACTTCCTCGTGACCCGCAAAGAATCGGCGTCCGGTGCGCGGATCGCCGGGCTGGTCCTGGGGATCGCGGGCTCGGTCGTTTTCTTCGTCGGTGTCGGTGGGGGTGGCACGGGGTTCAGCGGAACCCGCCTCGCCGGTGACTTCGTCTACCTGGCGGGCGCGGCGTGCTGGGCGTCCTACAGCATCGCGTCGAAGAAGGTGCTGAGCGGGATGGAACCGTTGCGGGCCACGACGTATGCCACGGGTGTGGGTGCGCTGGCATTGGTGCTTGTCGCAATTCCCTCGTTTTCTGGTACTGAGTGGACATCGGTCTCCACGCTCACCTGGGGGAACCTCGTGTTCCTCGCGATCGGCCCGACAGCCATCGCGTACCTGTTCTACTACCGGGGATTGCGGGCTGTCAGTCCCGTGACCGCGACGATCACCATGTTCGCGGTGCCCTTGTTCGGCACGGTGACTTCCGTGGTGTTCCTGGGTGAGTCGTTCACGACCGTGCAGATCGCGGGTGCGGTGATCACCGTCGTCGGGGCACTGCTCGCCGTCACCCAGGGAAAAATCTTCACCTCCTCTGATCGAAAAACCTCCGAACGAAAGAAGGTGCAACGGTGACCGACGCCGTCGTGGAGTTGCTGAGAGAACGCAGGCGCAGCGGGAGCACTCCCGGAAACCGCGATGACGGCGCTCGCCTGGTGTTGCTGATCGAGGGCGGGAGCTCGCGAGGTGCGTATTCGAGCGGCATGACGATCGCCATCGAACAGCTCGGGTTGCTGCCGATGTTCGACGCGGTCTACGGCAGCTCGGCGGGCGCGCTCAACGGTGCGTGGCTGCTGTGCGGACGCGCGGAAAGCACCCAGCACGCGTGGTGGGACCCGAGGATCATGGGCCGGACCATCGACCCCAAGCGAATCCTGAGCCGGCGGCCGGTGGTGGACACGGAGTTCCTCGTCCACACCCTCTACACCCAGATCGTGCCGATGGGGTTCCGGGAGATCCTCGACAACCCCGTCGAGTTCCACCCCACGGCCACCGACGCGATGACCGGCGAGTCCGCGGACCTGCACGAGCACCTCCACGACCAGGCCGGCTTGCAGGCCGCGCTGCGTGCGTCGACGGCCATGCCCCTGCTCGCGGGCGAACCGATCGTGATCGGCGGACGACATTTCGTGGACGCCGGGGTGAGCGAATCCGTTCCCGTGCGAACAGCGCTTGCGCAGAAAGCAACACACCTCGTCGCGTTTCGCACGCGACGGTTGGACGAGGGCGCGGCGACGGCACCGTCGCGCGGGGAGCGGCTGGTCGCGTCGCGCTGGTTCGCCCGCCACGCACCGGGAGCACTCGAGACGTGGCTGGACCGCGCGGCGCTCAGGGCCGAAGAGGAACGACTGCTGGCATCGCATCCCGCGACGCTGCAAGTCCGCCCGCCCGTCGGCAGCGCCCACATCGGCCGCACCGAGCGCCGCCCGCACCTGATGCGCGCCGCGGTGGACACCGGACTCCAAGCGGCGCTGAACGAACTCTCCGCTGTGAAGGAAACACCATGACCAACACCACCGATGCCGAACGCGTGCGCGTCGTCTCCTGGGCCGACCACCTCGCGTTCGCCACCGCGGCCACCGAGCTCAGCGGCCTGGACTTCCTCCGGGCCATGGCCCGCGGCGACCTCCCCTCCGCGCCGATGATGGACCTCGTCGGCCTCCGCCTGATCTCGGCGTCACCCGGCGAGACCGTCTTCCGCCTCACCCCGGGCGAATACCACTACAACCCGATGTGGACCGTCCACGGCGGCCTCTACGCCACGATGCTCGACTCGGCGGCCGCGTGCGCCGTGCACACGACCCTCCCCGTCGGCAGCGGGTTCAGCACCCTGGACCTCTCCGTCCGCTTCCTCAAGGCCGTCCGCATCGACACGGGCCCGATCACGGCCACCGGTCGCGTCCTGCATTCCGGACCCCAGGTCGTGCTGGCTGAAGCACGCCTGGAGGACACCTCCGGCACGCTCCTGGCCACGGCGACGGCGAACTGCTTCGTGTCCCGAGCGTCCGGTACGTAACGAAGGAGACGAATGCCGCGATCGAGTGATCGTCCAGCGGATCCGAGGAGCAGCCTGTGTCACCACGCGCCATCGTCGCGTTCGTCAGCGTCGCGGCCATCGTCATCGGGGTGTTCCTCTCGTTGCGCGGCCTCATCGGAGGCCCCGACTTCGTGACCCCCGCCGGCGCGGCGTGTGACCCCGCGATCGCGTGGCAGGACTACTCACTCGGCGACTGCTTCCCCGTGGAGCGGCAAAGCCCGGCGTTCGCCCTCGTCCTCGCGCACGTCGGGCTCCTCGGGCTGATCTACGCGCGCCTGCTCATGACCCGGAGGAGGAAGCTCAGCGTGCGGTGACGCGACCCAGAAAGGCGACGTCCGCGGCGCCCGTGTCCGCGAAGCTCACGCCGCCCTCGTAGACGTCGTAGTCGGTAGGCGTTTGTTTTCCCCCACGCGTGTTGGTTTTCTTTCGCGGCGAGGTAGGCGCGGTCGATGTCCGTGGAGTCGGTGACGGTGAACTCCGCGACCGCGGAGCCGTCGTGCGGGTTCGAGTCGCGCAGCTGTTTGCCGCTGCTACCCACTCGCCCGCAAGCTTGGCCTGGCGCCGCCCGGTCCGGCGCGCGGCGATGGTGGCGGTGCCGTTGCTGCTGGTGGTTCTCGAACACGACTCGATGGCGCCGATCGCCCCGGCTCTGCGCCTCGCGGCCACCGCGCCGTCGGCCGAGCTGCACCGGGTTCCGGCGGCCACCGGCGGACGGTGTTCGAGCAGGCGATCCGGTACGTCGAGGACCACGGAGGCGAGATCACCGAGGTGATCATCGACGAACTCGGCGGCACCCGCCTGAAGGCCACGTTCGAGACCGGCCTGGTCGGCGCGATCAAGGCCGGCGGCCTCGCCGCGTTCGCGACCCGGTTCCGGCGCGCCGGAACCGGGTCGCGAGTGTCGTGTTCGACTACCGCGGCTTCGGCGGCTCCGAGCAGCAGACGCGCGACACCCACCGGTTCGCGGTAGACGCGGTTCTCCTTGTCCTCGATCGGCGAGGGCAGGACGCGACGAAGTGGTTTCCTTGCCGCGCCAGCGCGAGGACTACCGCACGGTCGTCGGCTGGGCAGCGGCCCAGCCGACGCTCGACGCGAGCCGGATCGTCGTGTGGGGCACGTCTTTCGCCGGGCTGCACGTGGTGGATCTCGCCGTCACGGACCGGCTGATCGCCGGCGCGATCGCGCAGTCTCCGCTCGTTGACGCGGTGGCGGCCGCGCGGCTCGTTCCGACCGGCCAGTCGCTGCGGCTGTTCGGGCCGGCCGCGCAGGACGCAGTCGGCGGGCCGCTGGGCCGGCCGCCGCGGTACGCCCCCGGGGCAGGCGATCCCGGCGACCTCGCCATCGGCACCACGCCGGACTCGCGGTTCGGCGAACGCCTGATGAACCCGGACGAAGGCACGGTCTGGCGCAACCAGGTCGCCGCGCGTTCGCTGCTCAATGAACTGCTTGTCGAGATCGGCCCATCCGGCGGCCAGAGCCGAGATCATGCTCCACCGATAGCACGATGTCGGCTCCGATCCCGCTGTGCGGCAAGGGAAATCGGTAACCTACGCCAAGGTCTGGCCGAACAGCTACGGATGTCTGTCCCCGAGTACGGAGTGACCACCCGGACAGACATCACTGACCGTTCAGCCCACTTTCGGGGCAAATCGCCCGGACGGGCGCACACTGTGACCGCGGAGCAGCCGCTCGCCCTCCCCCAGCTGCTCCGCCCCCTCACCGGCAGGTGGTGCCGGAGTCCCGCGAGACCCGTCACCGCCTGCTTTCCCATTTGCCGTAGAGGAGACGATGTTTGCCTCCTCGGCAAACCGCAGGCATAGTGCAGAGGAGCCAGCACCCGCAAGCGAGGAGGACGAGCGTGAGCACTTCCACCGAAGCCCCGGAGACCGGCACCGCCGACCAGCTCGACCTGGGCGACCTGCCTGCGGAGGCGGGCACGGTCGAAGCCGAACGCGCGGCGCGCAAACGCGATCTCGCCGTGGCGTTGCGGCTGTTCGCCCGCTACGGCTTCGACGAGGGGATCGCCGGGCACCTCACCGTGCGCGATCCCGAGTTCCCGGACCGGTTCTGGGTCAACCCCTACGCAGTGCACTTCTCCCGCATCAAGGTCAGCGACCTGCTCCTCATCGACGAGAACGGCAAAGTCGCCGAAGGTTCCCGGCGGACGAACAAGGCCGCGTTCTGGATCCACTCCTCGGTGCACCGGGCGCGCCCGGACGTCGTGGCGGTGGCCCACGCGCACAGCGTGTACGGCCGCGCGTTCGCCGCGCTCGGAAAGGTACTCGCGCCGATCATCCAGGAATCCTGCGCGTTCTACGGCGATCATGTCCTGTTCGACGAGTACCAGGGTCTTGTGCTGGAGAAGACAGAAGGTGAGCGGATTGCCACACGTCTTGGTGGACAACGCGCAGCAATCCTGCGCCACCACGGACTGCTCACCGTCGGCCGGTCCGTGGCCGAGGCCGCGTGGTGGTTCATCGCCATGGACCGCGCGTGCCACATGCAGCTGCTCGCCGACGCCGCGGGCACCCCGCGCGTCATGACGGACGAGGAAGCGACGCTGGCCCACCGCCAGTTCGGCAGCGCCACAATGGCGCGCCACAGTTTTAACATCATGGCGGACGTCGTGGTGGAAACCGAACCCGACGTGCTCGACTGACACCGTTCAACGTTCCCCGCGCACCACCGGGCCACCTCACCACGGCCCGCCGGTGCGCGTTTTCGAACAGCCCGCGTCCGAATCCGATACCCGCCACTACTGCGGTCTCTTGGCGCGGCGCACCGGCGCTTCCCAGGTCCGAGCCTGCGCAAAGCCGGACACGGGCCGGGGGGCCCGGGGGGGGGGGCCCGGCGGGCGGGCCCGCCGGGGCG